>NZ_JASPFC010000002.1:0-165885 GCF_031296635.1 Actinomyces acetigenes | reverse complement strand
CCGAGGCCGTGGCTCGCGCCGTGGCCTCGGCGCTGCGGCCCTCCGATGAGCTGCTCACCGTCATCACCGGCCGCAACGCCGGCCGTGACGTCGGCGCCCTGGCCGCCAGCGCGGCGGTAGGGGCCCGGGGGCACGTGGTCGGTGAGGACGTGGAGGTCGCCGTCCATGCGGGCGGACAGGAGCACCCTGACGTCCTCATCGCCATCGAGTAGCCCCCTCTTCGTGCTGCGATGCCCTGAGGGCGCCCGCATCTGCAGGCGCCCTCGGGTCATGAACGGCACCCAGGCTCCTTCGTCATAGGGTGGGGTCGTGTCCGGCTCGTCTGATCGCTCAACCCGCACGCCCCGCCCCGGCAGCGTCGGCCCGCTCGAGCGTCCTGTGACCCGGCTCGTGGGAAAGCGCACGGCCGTCCAGCTCGCCAAGCAGGGGGTGGAGACCGGAGCGGATCTGCTGCGCCTGCTGCCTCGGCGCTACGACACCTGGGGGGAGCTGACCGACATGCGTACCCTCGTCGAGGGCGAGCAGGCCACCGTCCAGGCCCGGGTCGTGCGCGCCTCCTCCCGGCGCACCCGCTCCGGCCGGGTCCCGGCCCTCATGGAGGCCACCGTCACCGACGGCGCCTCCACCATGGACCTCGTCCAGTTCGGTGCTGCGGGTCAGATGCGTGCCCGAGCGGCCCAGCTGGCCCCCGGAACCACCGTCCTGCTCAGCGGTAAGGTGAGACTCCACCGCGGACGCAAGCAGCTGTCCAACCCGCGCCTGTACGTCCTCGACGAGCTCGACGAGGACGAGCGTGAGGCCCTGCTGGCCCGCCCCATGCCCATCTACCCGGGTACGGAGGCCCTCCCGTCCTGGCTGGTGGCCAAGGCGGTGCGCATCGTTTTGGACCAGCTGGAGCCGGGCGACGTCGCCGATCCTCTCCCCGAGGAGCTGCGGCGCGAGGCGGGGCTGGTCGATGCCTACACCGCCTACCGCTGGGTGCACCGGCCCGAGGACTGCCAGCAGTGGAAGGCCGCCCGGAAACGGCTGCGCCACGAGGAGGCCCTCATCTTGCAGGTCGCCCTAGCTCAGCGCCGAGCCCACCATGAGGCGACCCGCACCGCGGTCGCCTGGCCCGTACCGGAGGCGGAGGACTCCCTGAGAGCGGACCTCGACGCCCGCCTGCCATACGACCTGACCGCCGGCCAGCTGCGGGTCGGTCAGGAGATCTCCGCCGACCTGGCCCGCACCGTTCCCATGCAACGCCTTCTCCAGGGCGACGTGGGAAGTGGCAAGACCCTCGTGGCTCTGCGCGCCATGCTTCAGGTGGTTGGAGGTGGAGGGCAGGCCGCCCTCCTGGCCCCCACCGAGGTCCTCGCCGCCCAGCACCACTCCTCGCTGGAAGCGGTTCTGGGGCCCATGGCCCGCCTCGGGATGCTCGGTGGCGCCGAACGCGCCACCCGCGTCCACCTGCTGACCGGCTCCACCCCCGCCGCTCAGCGCCGTCGGATCCTCGCCGAGCTGGCCGCCGGTGAGCCGGCCATCGTCGTGGGGACCCACGCCCTGCTGTCCGACACGGTGCAGATCCCCTTCCTCGGCCTGGTCGTCGTCGACGAGCAGCACCGCTTCGGCGTCGCCCAGCGCGACGCCCTGCGCGAGCGCGGCGGTCTCACCGACCCGGCCACCGGCCGCAGTCACACGCCCCACCTCCTGGTCATGACCGCCACCCCGATTCCGCGCACCATCGCCATGACGGTCTTCGGGGACCTGGCCACTTCCGTCCTGGACGAGCTGCCCGCCGGGCGCAGCGCCGTTCCCACCCACCTCGTCCCGTGGTCGCGCACCTCCTGGGTGGAGGGCATCTGGCGGCGCGCGGCCACCGAGGTCGCCTCCGGAGGACGGGTCTACGTCGTGTGCCCACGGATCGAGGTCGACGACGAGCCTCGACAGGAGCAGGCGGAAGGCACAGCGGCTTTCGACGCTGATGGTGGGCCGGGGGAGGAGCCGCTCGCGGAGGACGGCGACGGCTCGCATCCTGACCGCCCACTGGCCGCCGTCGAGGAGTGGAGGCAGCGACTAGACGGTGAGCCGGCCCTGGAGGGCATCGACGTCGGGATCCTCACCGGGCGCATGAGCAGTGAGGACAAGGCTGCCGCCATGGCTGACTTCGCCTCGGGCGTCACCCCGGTCCTGGTGTCCACCACCGTCGTCGAGGTGGGGGTGGACGTGCCCGAGGCCTCCATGATGGTCATCCTGGACGCCGACCGCTTCGGCCTGTCCCAGCTCCACCAGCTGCGCGGGCGGGTCGGGCGCAGCAGCAGGCCGTCCCTGTGCGTGGCGGTCACCGGTGCGCAGGTCGGCTCCACCGCCTTCCACCGGCTCAAGGCCTTCGCCTCCACCACGGACGGATTCGCGCTGGCCGAGGCCGACCTCGAGCTGCGCAGCGAGGGCGACGTCCTGGGGGCCTCGCAGTCGGGTCGCGCCTCCGGGCTGGACCTGCTGCGCGTCACCCGCGACGCCCGCCTCATCGCCACCGCGAGACGTCAGGCCGAGCGGATCGTGGCCGCCGATCCGCAGCTGAGCGGGCACCGGGCCCTGGCCGCGGCGATCGTCGAGCGCCTCGATGAAGAGTCCCAGGCCTTCCTCGAAAGAGCGTGAAGCGCCAGGGCACGAGCCGGGGAGCGCCCCCGGCTCAGGCCGGCTCGGCGAACCAGATCGTGGTCTCGCCGTACCGCTTGTCCGCGAAGCGCTCCAACCCCGCCGGCCAGGTGGGTTCCGGCGAGCGCGTCGAGCGCTCGACGACGACGACGGCGCGCGGCGCCAGCCACGGGTCCTCGCTGCGGGCCAGGGGGGTGAGGATCGCGGTGAGCTCCTCCTCGCTCAGCTCGTAGGGCGGGTCGAGCAGCACCAGATCCACCGGGGCGCCCGCCGCGCCGGCCAGGAAGGCGGCCGCCTTCGCGGTCACCGCCGACACCCCGCCCAGGCCCAGTGAGCGGATGTTGCGCTGGCAGGTCTGCGACGCACCGCGCGAGGAGTCCACGAGCGTGACCTCACCGGCCCCCCGGCTCGCAGCCTCCAGACCCAGGGCCCCGGAACCCGCGCACAGGTCCAGCACCCGGGCGCCGTCGAGCACCCCGTAGTGGTCCAGGCGGGCGAAAAGAGCCTCGCGGACGCGCTCGGAGGTGGGACGCGTCCCGGACCTGGGCACCTCAATCCTGCGTCCGCCCACGGTTCCGGCCACGATCCTCGTCATGGGACAGACCCTACCCGGCCCGCAGCCCGCTTCCCTTGTGGCCGCTGCGCTCAGCCCTCCTCGGCCGGGGCGTGCTGACCGTAGCCGGTGTCCTGGATCTTGCGCGCGACCGCCGCGATCTGCTCATCGGAGAGGATCTTGGGGCTGCCGACGGCGAGCGTGCGCAGGTAGAGCTCGCAGACCCACTCCAGCTCCTGGGCCAGGACGTAGGTGGAGGCCAGGTCCGGCCCGGTCACCACGGAGCCGTGGTTGCTCATGAGGGCCGCGGTACGTCCCTCAAGGGCCTTGGCGACATTGGCGGCCAGCTCGGGGGAGCCGTAGATGGCGTAGTCGGCTACTCGCACGTCACTGCCGCCGAACATGCAGATGTAGTAGTGCACGGCCGGGAGCGCGCTCACGCTCTCGAGGCTGGCCACGGTGGTGGCTGCGTAGGAGTGGGTGTGCACGACCGACATCTGTCCGGTCGCCCGCAGTGCGGTCAGGTGCAGGTCCAGCTCGCTGGCGGGCTTGAGCGGTCCCTCGACCTGCTTGCCGGTGGTGTACTCGACCACGGCGACCAGGTCGGGGCGCATCTCCTGGTAGGGCAGCCCCGAGGGAGTGATGGCGACCAGGTCCCCCTCCCGAACGGACAGGTTACCTGCGGTGCCGACGACCAGGCCGTCGTCGGACAGGTGGGAGCAGGCGTCGGTGATCTGCTGTCGAGCGTCGTTGAGAAGCATGATGGGCTCTTTCCCCGGGGCGTACCGCTGCGCGCCCCGTTGCGTCAGAAGTGGTACCGAGGCATCGTCTCATGTTGGCGCTCTCATGTCTACGACTTCGCGTTCTTGTTTTCACGCTTGACATGGTTGCTTGGTTGGGGTCATTCTATGTTTGCGCTCACATTGATGTGGGTCCTGGTCATCGTCGCCCAGTGAAAGGAAACCTGTCATGCCCACCGCGTCCTACCCCGCCATCGGAATCCGCCCCCTCATTGACGGGCGCCGTCGTGGCGTGAGGGAGTCCCTCGAGGACAAGACCGCTCAGCTGGCCAAGGATGTCGCCGAGCTCATCTCCTCGCGCCTGACCTACCCCGACGGCAGCCCGGTGCGCTGCGTCGTCTCCGAGACCGCGATCGGAGGCGTGGCCGAGGCCAACCGCTGCAAGGAGCAGTTCCGCACCGAGAACGTGTGCGCCGACCTGACTGTCACCGCCTCCTGGAACTACATCACCGAGGTCCTCGACCTCGACCCCTCCATCCCGCACGCCATCTGGGGCTTCAACGGCACCGAGCGTCCCGGGGCCGTGACCCTGGCCGCCGCGGCCGCCGCCTACAACATGCTGGGCATCCCCTGCTTCGGCATCTACGGCCACGACGTGCAGGACGCCGACGACTCGGGCCTGACCGACGACGTCGTCGAGAACATCCTGCGCTACGCGCGCGCCGCCCTGGGGGTCGGCCTCATGAAGGGGCGCAGCTACCTCTCGATCGGGACCGTCTCCATGGGGATCGCCGGCTGCCGTGTCCCCGAGCAGTTCTTCGTTGACTACCTGGGCATGCGTGCCGAGTACATCGACATGATCGAGATCGACCGCCGTATCGCCCACGGCATCTACGACCACCAGGAGTACGAGACCGCCCTGGCCTGGGCCCGGGAGCACCTCACCATCGGGGAGAACCGCAACCCTGAGGCCAACCGCTTCACCCAGGAGGAGTACGACGAGCAGTTCGACTACTGCATCAAGATGCTTCTCATCGGCCGCGACCTCATGGAGGGCAACCCCGCCCTGGCCGATCTCGGCTTCGTCGAGGAGGCCGAGGGTCATGACGCCATCGCGGCGGGCTTCCAGGGGCAGCGTCAGTGGACGGACTACAAGCCCAACGGCGACATCCTCGAGACCTTCCTCAACACCACCTTCGACTGGAACGGCAAGCGGCCCGAGAAGGTCTTCGCCACGGAGGGCGATGCCGGCAACGCCGTGGCCATGCTCTTCAACTCCGTCCTGACCCACCGCCCCCAGCTCTTCAGCGACGTGCGCACCTACTGGAGCCCCGAGGCCGTTAAGCGGGTCACCGGCTACAAGCTCGAGGGGCGCGCGGAGAACGGTTTCATCGACCTGCGCAACTCCGGGGCCACCACCCTCAATGCCACCGGCCAGGAGAAGGACGCCGGGGGCAACCCCATCATCAAGCACTGGTGGGAGATCACCGAGGCGGACATCGAGGCGGATCTGAAGGCCTCCACCTTCCATGCCGCCACCCGTGAATACTTCCCGGGAGGTGGTTTCTCCACGCACTTCACCACCGCCGGCAACATGCCCGTCACCGCGACCCGCCTGAACTTCGTGGCCGGTCAGGGGCCGGTCCTCCAGATCGCCGAGGGCTGGACCGTGGAGCTGCCCGACGACGTGCGTGACCAGATCGTCTACCGTACCGACCCGACGTGGCCGACGACCTTCTTCGTCCCGCGCCTGACTGGCCAGGGCGCCTTCACCTCCGTCTACGACTGGATGGCCAACTGGGGCGCCAACCACACGGCCACCGGCTACGGACACTTCGGCGCCGACCTCATCACCCTGGCCTCGATGCTGCGCATCCCCGTCTACATGCACAACGTCGAGCGCGAGAGGATCCTGCGTCCCAAGGCCTGGGTGCCCTTCGGTACCGCCGAGCCCGAGAGCGCCGACTTCCGGGCCTGCGCCACCTTCGGCCCTCTCTACCGCTGAAGGATCGCGGCCATGACGAGCACCGACGAGCACCGACAGAACATGAGCCTGAGCGGCGCGGGGCAGGACGGGCAGACGGCTGAGTTCCACGCGCTCGCCCTCGACCTCGGTTCCAGCTCCGTGCGAGCGGTCCTGGGAAGCTACCGGCAGGGAGCCGTCAGCACCGAGGAGGTCTTCCGCCTCCACCACCAGGCGGTGGACGACCACGGCACCCTCACCTGGGATCTCGAGCGCATCATGGACGGTGTTCGTCGGAGCATCGCCATGGCGACGCAGCGCCTGGGGCGGGCCCCCGACTCCATCGGCATCGACACCTGGGGAGTCGACTACGGCCTGCTCGACGCCCACGGAGAGCTGCTGCGCGCCCCACGCGCCTACCGGGACCGGCGCATGGCCCGCTGGGCCGCGGACCTGGACCGGGCTCTCCCTGCGCAGACGGCCTGGAAAGAGACCGGCATCCTGCCCCAGCAGATCAACACGGTCTACCAGCTCTACGCGGACCTGAAACAGGAGCCCGGCCTCGTCGATCGGGTGGATCGATTCCTGCCCCTGCCAGACCTCGTGGCCCATCTGCTCGGGGCCCCCGTGCAGGCGGGGCGGGCGATCGCCTCGACCACCGGGCTCGCCTCACCTGGGGCGCGAGAGTGGTCGCCTCGCGTGCTCCAGGCCACCGGGATCCCTGAGGGCTGGATGCCTCCGCTCGTCGACGACGCCTCGGTGGCTGGGGCGACCCCAGAGGGGATCACCATCGTGCGTCCCGGCGGGCACGACACCGCCTGCGCCGTCCACGCGCTCGGTCTGGCCGGTGACGAGGCGCGCCTGTTCATCTCCTCAGGCTCCTGGAGTCTCATCGGGGCCGCCGTCCCGAGCCCCGTCCTGGATGAAGCGGCGCTGCGGGCCGGACTGACCAACGAGGTCCGCACCGACGGAGGCATCCGCCTGCTGCGTAACCTCACCGGTTTCTGGCTGCTTCAGGAGTGCCAGCGAGCCTGGCACGAGCCCGACACCGGCGCGCTGGTCGAGGCGGCGGGGCAGTGCGCCTCCCTCGGGGTCGTCATCGACCCCGACGACGAGCTCTTCACCACTCCCGGAGACATGCCGGACAAGATCGCCCAGTGGTGCCGCAGTCACTACAAGGTGGCTCCCGAGGGGCCGGCGCAGACGGTCCGGCTCATCCTCGAGTCGCTCGCCTGCGCCCACGCCGCCTACGCCCAGGGGCTGCAGGACGTCGTCGGTGACCAGCTGGATCCGGCAGCACCGATCCACCTGGTGGGAGGCGGGGCGCGCAACAGCCTCCTGCCGGCCATGACGGCGGCGGCCTGCCACCGTCGGGTCATCGTGGGCACGCCGGAGGCCAGTGCCCTGGGTAATATCCTCGCCCAGCTCGAGGCCGCCGAGGTCCTCGACCCGAGCGCGCGCGGCGAGGTACTGCGCCGCAGCGTCGGCTCCGTGGAGGTCGACGCCTCCGGGGCCATCGCCGATCCCGGTGCCTTCGACGCCATGCGGGAACGGCTGGGCAACGCCACCGCCGACTGACCGCCAGGCACGTCGAGCGCAACCACACATTGAACTGAACACCCACCACACGAAAGGAGCAACGATGCTCCGCAACATTCCCGCCAATCTGTCACCCGAACTCGTCAAGATCCTGCTCGAGATGGGCCATGGCGATGAGATTCTCCTGGCCGATGCGAACTTCCCCGGGCACCACCTCCACCCCACCACGGTGCGGGCCGACGGCCTGGGGATCCCCGACCTGCTCAGGTCCATCCTCACGCTCATGCCCCTGGACCGCTACAGCAGCTACCAGGTTGCCCTCATGGAGACGGTTGGCGACGACCCTCGGCCTCCGGTGTGGGACGTCTACGAGCAGATCTGGAACGAGGCCGAGAAGGATGCCGGACCGGTGAACGTCAAGACGATTGAGCGCATGGCCTTCTACGACTACACCCCCAGCGTCTACGCCGTCGTGCTCACCGGGGAGACCGCCCTGTACGGCAACCTCATCCTCAAGAAGGGCGTGCTGTGATGACTGCGATCCTCGACTCTGTGGCTGAGGAGGCCCCCGTCCGGGAGGGGACGGCCAAGCGGGGCTTCCTGTATCCCGGGATGGCGCTGCCCTTCTGTCTGCTGGTCTCCTGCTTCGCAGCCTGGGGCCTGGCCGGAAACATGACCGATCCCCTGGTCAAGGTCTTCCGCTCCGTGTTCTCCATGTCGAACCTGCAGTCCTCGCTGGTGCAGTCGGCCTACTACGGGGCCTACTTCTGCCTGGCGATCCCGGCGGCCTTCATCAACAGCCGCCTGGGCTACAAAGGCGGGGTCCTCATCGGGCTGGTGCTGGCGGGAACCGGCGGGCTCCTGTTCATCCCCGCGGCCTATGTCATGACCTACTCGGTGTTCCTGACCGCCCTGTTCACCCTGGCCGCCGGCCTGTCCATTCTGGAGACCAGCGCCAACCCCTTCGTGATGTCCATGGGGCCGGAGCATAACGCCACCCGCCGTCTCAACTTCGCACAGGCCTTCAACCCCATCGGCTCCAACCTCGGGGTACTGCTGGCCGCCCTGCTGATCCTGCCCAAGGTGAACCCGGCCACCGCCGAGCAGCGCGCGGCCATGAGCCAGGAGGCGCTGCTGGCCACCCAGAGCGCAGAGCTCAAGGCGGTCATGGGCCCCTATGTCGCCCTCGGGCTCCTCTACATCCTGCTGGCGGTCATGATCGGCCGGGTCAAGGTCGTGGAGCGGCCGGTGGACTCCACGGCGGGTGGCAGCGGCGGGCCAGGCAGGCTCATGCGCCTGCTGCGCAACAAGCGCTACAGCTTCGGGGTGGCGGCGCAGTACTTCAACGTCTCGGCCCAGACCTGCATCTGGACCTACACCCTGCACTACGTCACCAGCGCCTTGGGCGTCTCGGACAAGGTCGCCGGCTACTGGCTTCAGGCCAGCCTGATCGTCTTCCTGGTCTTCCGTTTCCTCATGGTGGGGCTCATGGGACGGTATGACGCACGCAAGCTGCTTCTGCTCATGTGCTCCCTCGGGGTCGGCCTGTCCCTGTTCGCCATGGTGAGCGTGAACATTCTGGGAGTGCTGGCCATCATCTCCCTGTCCGCGTGCATCTCCCTGCTGTTCCCCACCATCTACGGCGAGGCCCTCCTCGGGCTGGGGGAGGACACCAAGTACGGGGCCGCAGGCCTGGTCATGGCCATCATCGGTGGAGCCACCATGCCTCTGGTGCAAAGTGCCATCATGGACCACACGTCTCCTGCGGTGTCCTATATCACAGTTGCCGGGTGCTTCGTGGTGGTGGCCGCCTACGGGGTCTATACGCTGCGCGCGCCCAGGCCCGTCAGCGCCTCCTGACGGTCGGCTCCCACCTCGGGGCCCTCTGCACCCACGTGACATGACGTGGGCGCAGAGGGCCCCCTCCGTAGGCTCAGTGGGTCTGCCCGAGGAGGTGGTCGCCGGCGCTAGGCCCTGGTCGATGACGCCCTGACGACGAGTGTTGGCTCCAGGCAGATGCTGTGGGCAGGGGCACCCTCGACGAGCTCGTCGGACAGGCTCAGCGCAGCCCTTCCCAGGGCGTCGAAGTCCTGCGTGACGCTGGACAGGGACGGGGTCGCCCAACGCGCCAGGGGGATGTCATCGAAGCCGACGACGGCGACGTCGTCGGGAATCCTCACGCCGGCGGCGAGCAGCTCGTGGCACAGCCCCAGAGCGATGTCGTCGTTGGCGGCGAAGACGGCGTCGGGCAGACCACTGTCGAGCAGGCGCCTGGCGACCTTGGCCCCGGCCTCTCCCGTCCAGGCGTCCGTACCCACCCAGCGGCCGGGAACCCCGGCCTGGGCGCATACCGACTGGTAGGCGGCCAGGCGCTCCGAGGCGTCCTGCCAGGACAGGTCCCCGGTGACGTGCAGCAGGCGGCTACGCCCCTGAGCCAGAAGGTGCTCCGTTGCCAGCCTGGCCCCCAGGGACTGGTCGATGGAGACGGTGGACAGCTCGGAGAACTCGTGCTGACCTGAGATGATGGCCGCGACCGGACCGCGGTGGCGCTGGGATGAGAGGATGGCCAGGACGTCGGCGCGCTGAGCCAGGACCACGATGGTCGCCACGCGGTGGCCGTGCAGATGGGCCAGTGCCTGTCGCACGGATTCCGAGTCGCTTCCCTCGGCAGTGGCCAGGACGAAGGTATCCCCCCGCTCGCGCACCGCCCTGGCGATCGCGGAGAAGGTGGAGGCCATCCCGTGCGACAGCCCGGCGGTCAGCAGGATTCCCACGGCCCCGGAGGAGCCCGAGGCCAGTGAACGGGCGGCGAGGTTCGGCTCGTAACCCAGCGCCTGAACGGCTGCCAGAACCTTCTGACGTGTCTCGGGACGGACCGACGGGTGGTTGTTGAGTACGCGGGAGACGGTCTGAGACGAGACTCCGACTGCCTCGGCCACGTCACTGAGGGTCACGCGTGTGGACACAAGGGAAATATAGCAGCGCCTCCGTGGGGATCCCGGGACGCCCGGCGCGCAGCGGCAGCGTGCTGGCGCGGGTGGTGCGGCGCGCGTCCCGCACCGCGGCGGGCCCAGCCAGTAGCGTGAGCGTATGAGCCTGGCCGTCTACCCCGGAAGCTTCGATCCCCTCACCCTGGGGCACGTCGACATCGCCGCCCGTGCGACCACGCTCTTCGACGTCGTCGTCATCGGGATCGCCCACAACGCCGCCAAGGCCGGGCGCCACCTGCTCGACGTCCACGAACGCCTCCGCCTGGCCAGGGACTCCACCTCCCACCTGCCCGGCGTCGAGGTGGACATCGTCCCCGGGCTCCTGGTCGACTACTGCAGCCGGCGTGGGGCGAGCGCCATCATCAAGGGCCTGCGCAACGGCAGCGACCTGGATACCGAGCTGCCCATGGCCCTGCTCAACCGCGACCTGGGGGCGCCCGAGACGGTCTTCCTGCCCGCGTCCGCCGCCTACGCGCACATCTCCTCCTCCCTCGTCAAGGACGTCGCCGGCTATGGCCGGGACGTCTCCGCCCTCGTGCCGCTCGCTGTGGCCCACGCCCTGGAGGTCCGGCTGGCCCAGGCCCCCGGGTCTGCAGCCCACGACGGCGTCGACTCAGGACCCGTCCCGCCCGGGACCCCGCCAAGCCGCTTCGTCGGCGCCGACCACACTCGAGAGGACCTACCGTGACGACCAGCCGCGATGCCGGAGACGACCTGCTGCGTATCCTCGATGAGCTCGACGAGCTCATCAGCAACGCCCGATCCATGCCGATGAGCGCCTCGGTGATCGTCAACCGGGAGAACGTCCTGCACCTCATCGATCGGGCTCGTGACGCGGTCCCGACCGCTGTTCGTCGCGCCGAGAAGATCGTCGCCGACGCCGACGCCGTCCTGGCTGAGGGACGGGCCGAGTCCGAACGGCTCGTCCAGTACGCCCAGGAGGAGTCCGAGCGCCTCGTGGCCGGGGAGAACATTGTGCGCATGGCCAATGACCGGGCCGACAGCATCGTGGCCGCGGCGGAGGACAAGGCCGCCTCCCTGCGTCACGGGGCCGATGAGTACTCCGACCGCACCCTGGCCTCCCTGGAGGCCGAGGTCGCCAAGGTCGCCGAGCAGATCCGCGCCGGCCGTGAGGTCCTGGCCGGCCGCCTGGGGGACGGCGCGGGCCAGCCGGTGGAGATCCAGGAGCCCGTCCGCCGCCGTTCGGCCTGGTCCGTGGACCCCTCCGCCCACTGAATCGGTGGAGCCGCCGCCCCACCGGGTACGCTCGCGCCAGACACCTCGTCCATCACCCCGCCCACCAGCCGCCCCGCACCGTGTGCATCACCTGGGCGTCACGCGGACATTATGCCGCTGGGGCCCCTCGGTCATCGCTGGATGCGGCGTGGTCAACCCGCTGTGGAGGAACCCATGTCAGGACTCGTCGTCGATATCGTCGACCTGCCCCGTGCCACCGGCTCGGTCAAGAACCTGCAGATCCGCACCCCCGCCCCCGCCGACCTGGGCACTGAGGTCATCGGCGTGCCCGAGGGCAGCGACCTCGCCCTCGACGTCACCCTGACCTCCATGGACGACGGCGTCCTGGCGCACGCCGACGCCGACCTGCACGTCCACGGAGAGTGCGTGCGCTGCCTGCGCGACCTCGATGAGGACCGCAGCGTGAGGATCGACGAGCTCTACCTCTTCCCCGAGGTCATCGAGGCCCAGCGGGCCGAAGGCGATGAGGAGGCCGAGGACCTCCTTGCGGTGGGGGAGACCACCCTGGACCTCGAACCGGCACTGCGCGACGCCCTGGTGCCCACCCTGCCCTTCCAGCCCCTGTGCCGCCCCGACTGCCCGGGGCTGTGCCCCGACTGCGGCAAGCGGCTCGAGGACCTGCCCGCTGACCACCACCACGAGGTCATCGACCCGCGCTGGTCCGCCTTGGCCAGCCTGCTGGAGACCGAGACCGGTCAGGAGGGCGAGCAGGACGCGCCCACGAGTGGGGAGGAACAGGCCTGATGGCCAAGCGCCGAAGCGCCCCGCCCGCGCGCACCGACACCGAGGCCCTCGTCTACCGCTGGGGGCCGAGCATTGATGCCCAGCTGCTCGACCTGGCCCTGACCCACCGCTCCTACGCCCACGAGAACGGCGGCCTGCCCACCAACGAGCGCCTGGAGTTCCTGGGCGACTCCGTCCTGGGAATTATCGTCACCGAGTACCTCTACCGCACCCACCCGGACGTCCCCGAGGGCCAGCTCGCCAAGATGCGCGCCGCCACCGTCTCCGAGCCGGCCCTGGCCGCCGTCGCCCGCGACCTGGGGCTGGGGGAGTTCATCAAGCTCGGCAAGGGCGAGGCGCTCTCGGGCGGGCGCGATAAGGACTCCATCCTGTCCGACACGGTCGAGGCCCTCATCGGCGCCACCTACCTCACCCACGGTCTGGAGGAGACCCGCACGGTCGTCACCCGGCTCGTCTCCCGCTTCCTGGACTCGGCCCGCACCCGCGGCGCGGGCCTGGACTGGAAGACGAGCCTCCAGGAGCTCACCGCCGTCCACCAGCTCGGCAACCCCACCTACGAGGTGACCGGAACCGGCCCCGACCACCAGCGGGTCTTCACCGCCAGCGCCATCGTCGACGGCCAGGTTCTGGGACAGGGCACCGGAAGCTCGAAGAAGGTCGCCGAGCACGACGCCGCCGAGGCCGCCTACGCCGTCATCCTGGCCGCCCAGGGCGACGGTGGCCTCAACCTGCCCGGTGTCAACGAGGCCCTGCGCGCCGACCTGCTCACCGGACAGACCTCCCAGAAGAGCTGATGCCCGAGCTGCCCGAGGTCGAGGTGGTGCGTGCCGGGCTCGCCCGGCACGTGGCCGGACGCACCGTCACCCGCGTCGAGGTCCTCGACCCGCGTCCACTGCGCCGCCAGGACGGGGGAGCGCAGGCCTTCGCCGACCAGCTCACCGGGCGCACCCTGACCGCGGCTGTCCGCCGCGGGAAGTTCCTGTGGCTGCCCCTGGACGACGGACGCGCCCTGTCCGCCCACCTGGGCATGAGCGGCCAGCTGCTCGTGCGCGGCACCACCACCGCGACCGCTCCTGGTGCCGCCCCGCAGCCGGCCGGTGCCGCGGCCTTC
The DNA here is from genome assembly GCF_031296635.1 of Actinomyces acetigenes. NCBI lineage: Bacteria > Bacillati > Actinomycetota > Actinomycetes > Actinomycetales > Actinomycetaceae > Actinomyces > Actinomyces acetigenes. The sequence continues at coordinate 152,351 of NZ_JASPFC010000002.1, read as the reverse complement.
CTGGCCGACCCGCACGTTCGGCCCGGCGGGCGCCCAGTGGACCTGAGCGCTACCGAGCAACCCCGCTACGTGCGGGACATCTCAACCTCCACCCGCCACCTGCGAGTGCGCCTCCACCTCAGCACCGGCCTCGACGGTGACGACAGCGCCGGAGCGGCGGTGCTCGACCTGGTCGACCAGCGCATGCTCGGCGGCCTGCACGTCGTCGACCTGACCCCCACGCTCGACGGTGCTCCCGGCGGGATGGGCGATCCGCGGCCGCTGCTTCCCGCCGACGCCACCCATATCGCCCGTGACCTTCTCGACCCGGCCCTGGAGCTGACCGGCCCCACCGGCGTCGTCGCCCGGGTGCGCGCCTCGAGGCGCGCCATTAAGACCCAGCTGCTCGACCAGGGACTCGTCTCGGGCGTCGGCAACATCTACGCCGACGAGGGCCTGTGGGAGGCCGGGGTGCACGGCCTGCGTCCGGGAACCGGTCTCGGCCCGAGGGCCGTGGCCCGGATCCTTGAAGCCACCGCTGAGGTCATGCGCCGGGCCCTTCAGGCCGGCGGCACGAGCTTCGACGCCCTCTACGTCGATGTCGAGGGCGCCGCCGGGTTCTTCGCCCGCGAGCTGGGCGCCTACGGGCGTCAGGGACTGGAGTGCCGTCGCTGCGGGGCCACCATGGCGCGCGAGACTCTGGCAGGGCGCTCCCACACCTACTGCCCCCACTGCCAGACCCGTCCGCGCCGACGCCGGTAGGCGGCCGTCGACGTCGGGCAGTCTCCACGACAGCCGCGCCACGACGGAGCCAGAGGTGTGACGTAGGTTTCCAGCCCCTGGTAATGTCATGAGTATGGCACACACCCCCTCCTCGGAGATCGTCCGCGTCATGATCGTGGACGACCACGAGATCGTCCGTCGCGGCATCGCCGAGATCATTGACCGCGCCGATGGGCTCGACGTCGTCGCCGAGGCGGGCTCTCGGGCCGAGGCGGTGCGCCGGGCCGAGCTGGTCCGCCCCGACGTCATCCTCGTGGACCTCCAGCTGCCCGACGGCACCGGCATCGAGCTCATGCAGGAGCTGCGAGACTCCGTGCCCCAGGCCCTACCGATCGTACTGACCTCCTTCGACGACGACGAGGCCCTGGCCGAGGCTCTGGCGGCAGGCGCCCGGGCCTACCTGCTCAAGACGGTCCACGGCGCCGAGATCAGCGACGTCGTACGGGCCGTGGCCTCCGGACGCGTCCTGCTCGACGAGCGCACCGTGACGCGCCGCCGGGCGGACCACGACGACCCCACCGCCGACCTGACCAACGCCGAGCGCAAGGTCCTCGACCTCATCGGTGACGGCCTGTCCAACCGGGAGATCGGTGAACGGCTCGGAGTCGCCGAGAAGACGGTCAAGAACCACATCACCTCCCTGCTGGCCAAGATGGGTCTGCAGCGGCGCACCCAGGTCGCCGCCTGGGTCGCCGGCCAGCGCGCCTCGGGCTGGCGCAACAGCTGACGGTTCCTGCCGACGCGCTGAGCCCCCACCGCTGAGGGGGCGCAAGCGCTCTCAGCGCTCCCGACCGCCCCCGTCCAAGGGCACTCGCCAGGTGAAGCAGGTGCCGCGCCGCTCGCCGTCGGAGCGGGCCCGCGGACCGATGACGAAGCTGCCGCCGTGGCGGCGGGCCCGCTCGGCCATGTTGGCCGTCCCCGAACGGCGCGTCACCGAGGGATTCACCCCGACGCCGTCGTCACGGCAGACGATCTCCACCACCGGGCTTCCCCGGAAGGGCTCGGCGTCGCCCGAGGCGTGGCCCTCGTCGTCGCCGGGGCCGCAGCACTGCTCCGAGCCCGGCTGCACCCCCTCGATCTTGACGTCCACCGTCACTGAGGAGGCGTGGGCGTGACGGGCCACGTTGCTCAGTCCCTCACGCACGACGGCGACCATGTCGTCGGCGACATCCGGTGCCACGGCGGCGTCGACCGAGGCGATGAGCCGGTCCTCCTCGTCGCGGTCCACCTGGGCCAGGCCCCGGCCGTCGACGCTCAGCAGCAGCGAGGGGGCGTAGCCCAGGGCGTTGCGGGCCAGGGAGGCCTCGCGCCGCAGCCGCTCGATCACACCCACCTCCTCATCGCGATCGCGCAGGGAGCGCACGATGGAGCGGATCTGGCCCACGGAGTCGTCCACCGCCTCCAGCGCGGTGCTCAGCACGGAGCACACCGCCTCCAGGTCCGCCTGTGTGCTGGAGGCCAGCCGTTCCCGGGCCGCTGAGATCTGCATGCCGGTGGCGAAGAGCTGTTGGATGGCCAGGTCGTGCAGGTCTCGGCCGATCCGGGCCCGCTCATCAAGCAGCGTGGCCATCTCCTCGGCGTGCTGGGCGTCGGCCAGCTCGAAGGCCATCGTGGCCTGCCCCGCCACGAGCTCGGCGATCTCCAGGTCCTGGGCGGTGAACGGTGCCGCACCCGGGGAGCGCAGCAGCAGCATGACCCCCACGCCCCGCCCCCGGTGGATCATGGGGGCGTAGAGGGCCGGTCCGAACTGGGCCAGCTGGGGGACCAGGAGGTCGCCGTCGCCCCAGGCGTCCTCCAGGGAGTCCACGACCAGGCCGGTCTGATGGGCCAGGGTGGTCAGGGCTCGACCCTCGGACGGGAAGAAGGTACCGATGAGCTCGTGGGCGTGCTCGCCGTCGGCGATCTCGCAGATCCAGCGCTTCCCGATGCTGGGCAGGATGAGGGCGGCCGTGTCGGCGTGAGCCACTTGGCGGACGCGGTGGGCGATGAGCGTCAGCGCGTCATCCTCCTGGGCGCCCGAGAGCAGCAGTGTCGTCAGCTCCTGGGAGACGGCCATCCACTGCTCGCGGTCGCGGGCCTCGCGGTACAGGCGGGCGTTCTCCACAGCGACAGCTGCGGCCTGGGCCAGGGTCAGGACGGCGTCGGCGTCCGACCGGGTGAAGCCCCCGGGCTTGTCACACAGGTAAAGGTGCCCGTAGACCTGGCCGTGAAGGCGCAGCGGGGCCGAGAGCAGGCTGCCGGTCTCCTCACCCTCGATGGCGCCGGTGAAGGCCGAGGCCCTGCCCAGGTCGTTGTCGATGACCATCCCGGTGCCCTCGAGCCCGCTGAGCATGGACTCAGCGCAGGTGGGCGAAGCACCGGCGGAATCGGGGACGCTGGCCATCTGGGCGAGCTCATCGAGGGTCGCCGTGGGCACCCCGCTGCACAGCCCGGTGCCTGAGCCCGCGCCGGAGGGACCGGGCGAGAGGGTGCCGGCCGGGTCGACATCCATGTCCGCGTGGTTGAGCACGGCGATGGTGCCCCAGGAGGCACCGGTGATGGAGCAGGCCGACTCTACCAGACGGCGCAGCGCGTCGGGGACCCGCAGGGAGCTGGTGAGCCTGAGGGCCGCCTGGATGAGGGCGACGGTCGCCTCGTCCAGGCTCGGCTGAAGGGCCGACGCCCGGCGGCCACGGGTGGAGACCAGCTGGTCGGCGTGGACGGCGTAGGCCAGGCGTCCTGCCGCGGCGTTCTCCTCCGAAGCGGGCGCCATCGCCTCATCCCGTCGCGCTGAGGGACCGTCGATCTCCTCCGGGGCGTCCTCGGGCACACCGGGGAAGCCAAGGCTGTCGCCGGGAGTGTCTGCTGCGTGCTGGGGGTGGGGTGTCGTCATCGTGCTCAGCTCGTTCAGCTCGTAGCGGATACGTGGTCCTGCTGCCTGTCCTGATCCTCCTGGGAGAGCGACCACCGGTAGGTCTCGGAGACGTCCTGGAGCTCACAGTGGCTGCCTCGGTGCAGGATAGTCGCCGGGGCCTGCACGCCGGTGGCCTGCGGCCGGTGTCCCATGACAAGGACTTCGTCGGCGTGCTCCAGGGCGCTGAGACGATGGGTGACCAGGAGAGCGCCGCGGCCCGAGTCACCCGCTGTCAGCAGGTCGGTCACGAGCCGGTCCGCGGTGACGGCATCGAGATGCTCACCGGGCTCGTCCAGCAGCATCAGGGGGGCCGGAGCCGCCAGGGCCCGGGCCAGCAGGAGCCGACGCCGCTCTCCACCGGACAGCGTTGTGGCATCGGTGCCGATGATGGTCTCGACGCCGTCGGGAAGAGCCTCGAGCCAGTTCCCCAGGCCGGCCCGCCTCAGCAGATCGCCGGCCTGGGCGGGGGTGACGTCCCCGCGCGCCACGCGCAGGTTCTCCAGGACACTGGTGTGGAAGACGTGCGCGTCCTCCGCGGTCAGGCACACCCTGGCCGCCACATCGGGGCGGGCCGCCTGCCACGGGGGGACACCGTCGAGCGTCAGCGTGCCGCCCCGAGGCTCCAGCAGTCCCGCCAGCGTGGCCAGCAGTGTCGACTTGCCGATCCCCGACGGCCCTACGATCGCCACTCGGCGACCGACCCGCAGATCCAGGTCGATGCCCTCGGCCACAACCGGGCCGCCCGGCCAGCCCACCGCCAGGCCCCTTGCCTTGAGGTACGGGCCCTGGGTGGAGGGCTCGGGCAGCTCCCGGGGTGCGCAGGACGTCGCGCCGCCGGCGTCGGCACTGGCCTCGGCCGCCTCGATGAGCTCCACGATGCGGCAGGCGGCGCCGGCCGACCTCACCAGCTGCACGCTGGCTGGGCCGAGCGCGGAGGTGGCCTCGAAGGCCGCCAGCGGAACCAGGACGATGACTGCCAGCCAGACCGGGGCCAGCCGCCCGGCGGAGACGGCGCTCACCCCGACCACCAGATTGCCCAGGACCGCGATGCCCATGGCAGCCACATCCACGGCCGCCGCGATCGCGGCTGGTACCGCGGCCCGGTCCCGCAGGCGGCTCAGGTTCTCCTGCCGGGAGGCGACCTGGCGCATCGAGCCGGCCAGGCGCCCGGAGACGGACAGCTCAGGGGCCCCCTCCAGGACCGCCAGGACCTGCGCGGACAGCTCGGTGGCCTGCCTCTGACGGGCCTGCTCGGCGATCCTCGCCGAACGGATGGTGGCCAACGGGCCCACCAGTCCCGACAGCAGCAGGCAGGCCAGCAGGATGAGGCCCGCCGGCCAGTAGACCAGGGCGATGCCGAGACAGGTGGCCGCACCCAGGACGGCTGCAACCGCCGCAGGCAGATAGGCGCGCACGACGAGATCCCCGACCGCGTCGATGTCGCTGCCCACCCGCGCCAGGACGTCGCCGCGACGCAGGCTCGCAACCGTGTCCGTGCGGGCCGCCGCCAGGGACTCATAGAGGCGGGTGCGCAGAGCGCCCATGCCTCTCAGGGCGGTGTCATGGGAGACGAGCCGCTCGCAGTAGCGCAGGACGGAACGCGAGATACCAAAGAGCCGCACCGCTACCGGCGCCACCCCCAGCGCGACGACGTCGGGCATCTGGGAAGCCCGCGCAATGAGCCAGGCCGCCACCCCGGACAGGGCCACGGCCGAGGCCATACCCGCCGTTCCGGCGAGCACGGCCAGGATGAAACGTGACCGGTCCAGGTTCAGCAGGCCCACCGCACGGCGCAGGGAGCCTCGCTCATCGGCGGACAGCGCGGGGGAGAGGGCGGAGGTCGCCGGGCTCACCGGGGTCACGGGGTTGACAGTGCTCACAGGGCTCACAGGGCTCACAGGGCTCACAGGGCCTCCTCCTGCGCCGTCGCCTCACGGGCAGGTGCCCGGTCAGGTACCCGGTCAGGTGTGATGCCCGCCGATGGTGCCGGCGGCACCGGTTGGCTCGTCACGGCAATGGTCTGCTCGGCCAGGGCCATGAGCGCGCGACGGTGCGCAATGACCACCACCGTGCGCCCCGAGGCGTGCAGCGCACGGACTGCGTCCAGGACGTGGGCCTCACTGGCCGCGTCCAGGTGCGCGGTCGGCTCATCCATGACCACCAGGGGCGCCGTCGAGCACAGGGCCCTGGTCAGGGCCAGACGCTGGCGCTGCCCCACGGACAGACCCACTCCTTGACTGCCCACCGGGGTCCGCCACCCCTGCGGCAGGCCATCCACGACCTCATCGAAGCCGGTGGCCCGGGCCGCCTCGACCAGTACGTCGGGGACGCCCTGCGCTCTGGATGCGCCCGGCTCGGCATGATCCAGGACGTTGTCCAGCACCGTGCCCGGGGTGATGGTGGGGCGTTGGGGCACCCAGGCGATCTGCTCCCACCAGGTGGCCGGATCGATCTGGGCGAGGTCGACGGCGCCGCCGGGATCACCACTGTCGGGCACGACCCGCACCCGCCCCCGGTCCGGGGCCAGCAGGCCAAGGAGGACCTGCGTCGTCGTGGTCTTGCCCGCACCCGACGGACCGGTCAGCGCCACCAGGCTGCCCGGAGAGATCGAGGCGCTGAGCCCGGCGGGGGCCCACGCGCCCCGGGAGGCGACGGACACCGCATCGAGCTCAATCGTCGCTGAGCGCAGGTCGGGGGCCGGCAGGCCGCCGGGCTCGGGCACCGGGGTCTGAAGAACCTCGAAGACCGCGTTCGCCGCCGCCACCCCGTTGGCCGAGGCGTGGAACTGGAAACCCACCTGCCGCAGCGGCTGATAGACCTCAGGGGCCACCATGAGAACGAGCAGGCCGGTGAACAGGTCCATGCGCCCGGCCACGAGCCGGAAACCGATCTGGACGGCGATGATCGCCACCGACAACGTCGTGATGAACTCCAGGACCGCCCCCGACAGGAAGGCGACCCGTAAGGTCGACATGGTGGTGCGCCGGTAGGAGCGGCCCAGGGAGCGCACCTGCTCGGCCGGTCCCTGCTCGCGTCCGAGGGCCTTGAGCGTGGGCAGACCCGAGATGAGATCGAGCACCTGATCACCCAGGACCTGCATGGTCTTGAGGCGTTCCTGGGAGACGGACTGGGTCATCCTGCCGATGAGAATCATGAAGATCGGGATGAGGGGCAGGGTGCACACCACGGCCACCGCGGCGGACCAGTCCTGGGTGAGGAGCACCAGCACCATGGCCGGTGTCACCGTGGAGGCCAGTACCAGCTGGGGGAGGTAGCGGGTGAAGTAGGGCTCGAGGTCGTCCAGCGCACGAGTCAGCAAAGTGGCGGTCTGCGTCCCGTGAAGCGCCTGCCACCGGGGGCCCAGTCGGGCTGCGTGTTCCAGAACGAGCCGGCGCAGCTCGACGATCGTCTTCGTGGCGGACCGGTGGGCGTGAGCCTCCTGGAGCAGGACCACCAGGGCCCTGGCCGCCAGGACCCCGCCCAGAGCCACCGCCAGTGCCCTGACAGCCGACGGTGCGGCCCCCTCGGAGATGACCGAGGAGACCGCACTGGAGATAAGGAAGGCCTGAGCCACCACCAGCACGGCGGTCACCATCCCGGTGACGGCCGTGGCGGCGATGTATCGGCGAGCGGAGCGTGCGTAACGCATCAGCCGGGGATCGAGGGGCTTCACCTGCTCAAGGATAGGGGAGTGGGCCTAAGGGCCCGGAAACCCCCGGCCGATGCGTCGCGCTGATGGTCAGTACCCGAAGTGGGCCTCGGGCTGGGCCGAGTCGCGCACCAGCGTGGGGTGCAGCCCGCCCTGGTCGGGGTTGATGCTCTCGACGCTGATACGCGAGGCGAAGACCTTGTAGCTCCAGACCGTGTAGGCCAGGACCCCGGGGACGAACACGGCCGCGGCGACGGTCATGATGAGCAGGGTCGTGTCGGCGCTCGCGGCCTGCTGGATCGTCAGCGAGTAGGCCGGGTCCACCGAGGAGCGCATGACGTTGGGGGCCATCGCGGCGAAGATGAAGACGACGGCGAAGGCGATCCCCACGAAGTGCAGGGCGAAGGCCCGACCCTCGTTCCCAGTGCGTCCCATGAGCAGGGAGCCGACGAGTCCGGCAGCGGCGATGACCAACGGGATCCAGGACAGGGCGCTGCCGGAGTAGGCCAGCTGCGCCCACAGGGCCCAGGCGGCGGTGACCGCGGTGACCGCGGGGGCGAGCCGGCGCGACATCCGCAGTGCGCGCTGTGACAGGTCACCGGTGGTCTTGAGCGCCACGAAGAGCGCGCCGTGGTTGAGGAAGAGCAGGCAGGTGACGACGCCGCCCAGCAGGGTGAAGGGAGTGACCATGGTGAGCAGGCCCCCGGTGATCTGGTGGGCGGCACCGGGCACCAGGGAGTCGGCCGGCACCTGGGCGGCCGGGACGACGGCGCCGTTGGAGGTCTGGACGACCTCGATGTGCATGCCCTGAACCAGGTTGGCGAAGGCCACTCCCCACAGGATGGAGGGCAGCCAGGCGCTGACCGTGTGGACCCAGTCCCAGCGGTCGCGCCAGGTCTGGGAGTTGACCTTGGGGCGCCACTCGATGGCGCACACGCGCACGATGAGGCACAGCAGAATGATGAACAGGACGATGTAGGCCCCGGAGAACAGGGTGGAGTACCACTCGGGGAAGGCGGCGAAGGTCGCCCCGCCGGCGGTCAGCAGCCACACCTCGTTACCGTCCCAGTGGGGGCCGATGGCGGCCAGCGTCGCGCGCCGCTCACGCTCGTCGCGGCCCAGGATCTTCAGGATCATGCCGACGCCGAAGTCGAAGCCCTCCAGGGTGAGGTAGCCGATCCACAGGACGGCGATGAGGATGAACCAGAGGATGCTCAGTGTCATGGGTTATCTACCTTCCTCGGTTCAGTAGGCGAAGGACAGGGCCGGGGCGGCCTCGGAGGAGTCAACGGAGTCGCCGTCGGAGTCGTCGTCGGAATCCGTGTCCTTGCTGTCCTGGTCCGTCTGCTTGGACGTGCCGGTCTTGTCCGGCACCGGGGTGCGCACCCCTTCGCGAATGTAGCGGCGCAGCAGCATGAACCAGACCACTCCGAGCGCGGCGTACAGCAGGGTGAAGATGACCATCGAGGCCAGCACCGTACCCGAGGAGACCGCGGAGGAGACGCCGTCGGCCGTGAGCATGTAGACCTGGGAGACCGGGTCGGACAGGTTGGGGACGATGACCCAGGGCTGACGGCCCATCTCACGGAAGATCCAGCCGAAGGAGCAGGCGATGAAGGGCATCCACATGGTGGCCAGCGCCGCCTTGCCCAGAAGCGGGCGGGAGACGAGCCTGTTGGCGCGGGTCAGCCACAGGGCCAGAGCCCCCAGGCCCATCGAGGCCATGCCCAGCCCGATCATGAGGCGGAAGGACCAGAAGTTGACCATGACGTTGGGGCTGTAGTCGACGGCGTTGCCGCGCGCATCAGTGGTGCCGTACTGCTTGTAGATGTCACCGGCCTCCTTGAGCCCGGTGATCTTGGCGTTGACGTCATTGGTGGCCATGAAGGAGTAGACACCGGGAACCGAGATGAACCGGACCATGCCGTCCTCGTTCTTGCAGTCCCCGAAGGCGGCCACGGTGAAGGGTGCTCCGGCCTCGGTGTGGCACAGCCCCTCGGCGGCGGCCATCTTGCCCGGCTGGTACTCGGCGACCAGCTGGCCCTGCATGTGGCCGGTGCCGGCGGTGACCAGGCCCGCGGCCACCATGACGACGGCCCCGAAACGGGCGACCCGCCGCCACAGCTCACGCGCCTCGAAGTCCTGCTTCGCCTGGGCGGCTTTGACCATCCACCACACGGACACGCCCATGACGACGGCCGCGGCCACGAGCAGGGCCGAGGAGATGACGTGCAGCACGGTGGCCCACACCAGCTCGTTGGACAGGAGCTTGAGGAAGCCGCTCACGCCGTCGAGCTCGGCACGCCCCGTCTTGGGGTTGACGACGGCGCCCACCGGGTGCTGCATCCAGGAGTTGGCGGTGAGGATGAAGAAGGCGGAGAAGTTCGTGCCGGCGGCCACGGCCCACATGCACAGGTTGTGCAGCCTGGGGGACAGTCGGTCCCATCCGAAGATCCACAGGCCCAGGAAGACGGACTCCATGAAGAAGGCCAGCAGGGCCTCGAAGGCGAGAGGGGCGCCGAAGATGTTGCCGACGAACCTGGAGTACTCCGACCAGTTCATGCCGAACTGGAACTCCTGAACGATGCCGGTGGCCACGCCCAGCGCGAAGTTGATCAGCAGAATCTTGCCGAAGAACTTGGTGGCCACGAGCCACTGCTTGTTGCCGGTCCTGCGCCACAGCGTCTCCATGAGAGCCACCAGCGGGGACAGCCCGATGGTCAGCGGAACCAGGATGAAGTGGTAGACGGTGGTGATACCGAACTGCCAGCGCGCCAGATCCAGAGAGTCCAGCGCCGTAGGAGAGATGGCCATCCGTGCCACCTTTCGGAGATGACGATGAGGTCGATAAGAGAATCTGTAGAACGTCCTACAGGTCAATAAGAGTATTATAGTGCATCTGTCGCGCCATGTCGTGAAACGCGTGAGGTGTGAAGGTGCTGCGACCTGCGGCCCATCCGGTTCTTTTCCTGTGGTCGCACCGCTGATGAGGTGTTGTCGCAGTAGTTTAAAAGGTAAGCGTTGAAGGTGTGACTGCTGTGAGATTGGGTCGAAAGTCCGTAATACTTTAGTGGGGCTTCCGCGTGTCTTGGTGGGAGTGGGTGGTTGCTGGGTGGGTGATGAGGTCAACGTGCGCAGAGATCGGGGACACCATGAGTCGCACAAGCGCTTATCGGCGTTTGTGTGGGATACTTCGAGCCGGCTTCGGGTGTCTCGTACCGGTACCTGAAGCCGCGCCTTCCGGCCGACCCTGTCCGAGGACCTTGCGCCGCCTGAGCTGCGCCGCTGCGAGCCCGGTCTGTGTGGACGTCAGGTAAGGCGTGCGCCCTCGCGGGCGCTCTCAAGACTTTCTCGCTGCTCCCGGCCGGGAGCACAACCGCGCTGACGCGTCGAGGGTACGACGACGGCGTTAGCCCCGGAGAGTGCAAGCCCCATGGCACGTCGCACCACATCAGAATCAACAGAATCGTACGAGCAGGACCGCGCTGACGGTGACGCTGTGAGCGCCCCGACTCCGCGCCGCCGTCGCAGGGTCACCGCGGCCGCGGCCGCCCCCGCCCAGGCTCCCGTTGCCGAGCAGCCCGGTTCGGTAGGGGCCTTAGATGCCGTTACCGCCTCCGGGTCCGAGGAGCCCGGCGTGCAGCCGGCCCCGCAGACCACAGCCGTCGAGCTGGCCCCTCCTCGTCGTCGTCGGAAGGTCGTCGCGGCCTCCGCTGCCCCCGAGGAGGCTCCCGCCGCCGAGCTCCACGTCGCCGCAGAGGTGGACGAGACCGACGGGGTGCACGTGGCCGAGGGTGGGTCGAGCGCCGATGCTGCGCAGGAAGACCTCGACGAGCAGGTCGACACCGAGGCAACCGACGATGAGGAGCCCGAGATGTCCCAGGAGGATGACGAGCTCACCGAGGCGGACCTGGATGAGAAGGACCTCCAGGCCCCCCGCCTTCCCGCAGCCTCGCTCCTGTTCCAGGCCCCTGACCCCAGTCGGGCCCGTCGACGCCGCCGGGTCACCGCGGCGACCGCCGCCCCCCAGGCGGCGCCAACCGCCTCGCGCCACCAAGGCGCCAAGGACTGGGCGGATAAGGAGGACGCCGGTGCCCAAGCCGGTGCGGAGGGACGCAACGAGGAAGCTGAGGCCGAGTCCTCCCGATCCGACCGCAGCAGTGCCCGCGGCCGTCGGCGTCGGCGGGCGGTTGCTGGTACCGGTGCCCCGCAGGAGCCCCGCGAGGACTCCGTCCACGACAAGGCCGACACCGAGTCCGCCGAGGTCTCAGAGGATGACGGGACCGATGAGTCCCGGGCCGAGTCCTCGGAGGATTCCGGTGAGGGCGGGGCCCGCCGCAAGCGCCGCCGTGGCGGACGCGGTCGGCGCTCGCGCTCGCGGGGCGAGGACTCGGCGCGCAACGACGCCGATGATGAGCCGCAGGCCGTGGAGGAGGGCGGAGCTGATGCGGCGTCCTCGCGCGAGACCTCCGCTGACGGCGCCACTGAGACCGCCACAAGCACCGTGTCCGGATCGCGCCGTCGGCGGCGTCGGTCCCGCACCCGCTCGGACAGTGGCGACTTGCGTGACGAGGTGACCGCCCTCAAGGGGTCCACCCGCCTGGAGGCCAAGCGTCAGCGCCGCCGCGAAGGGCGGGCGGCCGGGCGCCGTCGTCCCATCATCACCGAGGCCGAGTTCCTGGCCCGTCGCGAGTCCGTGGACCGGCAGATGATCGTGCGCGAGTCCGACGGCCTCAACCAGATCGCCGTCCTGGAGGACGGGCTCCTCGTGGAGCACTACGTCTCCCGGCACACGCAGACCTCCATGGTCGGCAACGTCTACGTCGGTCGGGTTCAGAACGTCCTGCCCTCCATGGAGGCCGCCTTCGTGGACCTGGGTAAGGGCCGCAACGCCGTGCTCTACGCCGGTGAGGTTAACTGGGACGCCGCCGGCCTGGAGGGCAGGCCCCGCCGCATCGAGGACGCCCTCTCCAGTGGCGACACCGTCCTGGTCCAGGTCACCAAGGATCCCATCGGCCACAAGGGTGCTCGCCTCACCAGCCAGATCACCCTGGCGGGCCGATACCTGGTCCTGGTCCCCGGAGGCACCATGACGGGGATCTCGCGCAAGCTGCCGGACACTGAGCGCAGCCGCCTGAAGAAGATCCTCAAGCGGATCGTGCCCGACTCGGCCGGAGTCATTGTGCGCACCGCGGCGGAGGGGGCCACTCAGGAGCAGCTGACCGCCGACGTCGAACGCCTCGTGGCTCAGTGGGAGGCCATCGACAAGAAGGCGTCCTCCGTCATGAAGGGCAGTGGCAAGGCCCCGGTCCTGCTCAAGGGGGAGCCCGAGCTCGCCGTGAGAGTCATCCGCGACGTCTTCAACGAGGACTTCCGCAGGCTCGTCGTCTCCGGTGACAACACCTGGTCCACGGTCTCCCAGTACATCGACGAGGTCAGCCCGGATCTGTCCGAGCGCCTCGAGCACTGGGTCGGCCCCGAGGACGTCTTCACCGCCCACCGCGTCGACGAGCAGCTCGCCAAGGGCTTCGACCGCAAGGTCTGGCTTCCTAGCGGCGGCACCTTGGTCATCGACCGCACCGAGGCGATGACCGTCATCGACGTCAACACCGGGCGCTTCACCGGTGCGGGAGGCACTCTGGAGGAGACCGTCACCCGTAACAACCTGGAGGCCGCCGAGGAGATTGTCCGCCAGCTGCGCCTGCGCGACATCGGCGGCATGGTCGTCATCGACTTCGTCGACATGGTCCTGGAGTCCAACCGGGACCTCGTGCTGCGCCGGCTCGTGGAGTGCCTGGGACGCGACCGGACGCGCCACCAGGTCACCGAGGTCACCTCACTGGGGCTGGTCCAGATGACCCGCAAGCGGGTGGGGCAGGGGCTGGTCGAGGCCTTCTCCACCACCTGTGAGCACTGCAAGGGCCGGGGCTTCATCGTCCACGACGAGCCCGTGGAGAACCAGCAGGTCGATATGTCGGCCTCCGCCTCACGCGGTGGCGGGCGCTCGCGCGGGCGCAAGAACCGTGAGGAGCAGGCCACCGGCGGGGTGAAGAAGGAGACCAAGCAGGACTCCCAGGAGACCAAGGGTTCCAAGGGCTCCAAGGGCTCCGGCCACGGCAAGGGAAACGCAGGGCGCGACGTCGCCGCATCGCCGGAGTCCGGAGCCGACGACGAGGCCCGGGCGGCGGTGCGCGGGGCCCTGGCCCAGATCGCGGCTGCCGCCGAACAGGCCCACAAGGACCACCAGCAGGAGGGGCAGGACCCTCATGAGGAGAGGTCCGTTGAGACCTCGGCCGCGGGTGTGAGCGACAGCGCCCATGACGCGGCGGGGACTGCGGAGAACGTGGAGCCCGTCGACGGCCAGGACGTTTCGGACTCCCCGGCCGAGGACAAGCCGGTCAAGAGCCGGTCGAGGAAGACGGCTGACAAGAAGTCGGCGAAGAAGTCCAGTGAGAAGAAGAGCGACAAGGCGGATAAGAAGTCGGGGAGGAAGACCGGTGGGAAGGCTGAGAAGAAGGCCGCCACGACGTCTGAGGGCCCTGCTGAGCCGCAGCCCGACGAGGCGCCGTCGGGCTCGGCTGAGGAGAAGCCTGCAAGGAGAACGCGACGGCGGGCCGCGGCCAAGAGCACCGCGCCCTCGCCGGAGAATTCTTCAGACACCCCGGAGGCATCGGCCTGACGAGGTCTCCGTGCCCAAGAACACAGGGGACGGGGAGGATCGGAGGTTGGTGCTGGCGACATGATCGCCTAGAGTTATCTGCCGGTGCTTCTTGCACCATTGCCCAGACAGGGCCCTCCTGGCGAGGCTGATCCCGGCTTTGCAGCGAGTGAGAGCCTTTCGAAGAATCTACAGAGATGAGCATTCAAGTGGTCTACGCGATCGTCAAGGCCGGCGGCCGTCAGGAGAAGGTCTCCGTCGGCGACGTCGTGGTTGTCGACAAGCTTGCTGGTGAGATCGGCGACGAGGTCACCCTCGCTCCCGTCATGCTGGTGGACGGCGACAAGGTGACCACCTCTGCCGCCGATCTGGCCAAGTCCTCCGTCACCGCCGAGATCGTCGGCGATGAGAAGGGCCCCAAGATCAACATCCTCAAGTTCAAGAACAAGACCGGCTTCCGCAAGCGCCAGGGCCACCGCGCTCAGCTGACGGCCGTCAAGGTCACCGCCATCAAGTGACCGCCCCGGCGTCAGCCAGTACGCGGGCATCCTGAACGCACACGCTCGAGAAGAAAGAAGCCTTCAACCATGGCACACAAGAAGGGTCTTGGTTCCTCCCGTAACGGCCGTGACTCCAACGCGCAGCGCCTCGGCGTCAAGCGCTTCGGCGGCCAGTTCGTCAAGGCCGGCGAGATCATCGTCCGCCAGCGCGGCACCCACTTCCACCCGGGCCGCAACGTCGGCCGCGGCAACGACGACACCCTGTTCGCCACCGCTGCCGGTAACGTCGAGTTCGGCACCTTCCGCGGTCGCCGGGTCGTCAACGTCGTGCTCCCCGAGGCCTGAGCCCCGAGCACATCAACACGTCGCGAGAGAGGGTGGACGGCAGTTGCCGTCCACCCTCTCTCGCTATCCCGGACTCACAGGAGACCCCATGCCCAGCTTCATTGACCGAGTGGTCCTCCACGTGGCCGGCGGCGACGGCGGCAACGGCTGCACCTCCGTGCACCGTGAGAAGTTCAAGCCCCTGGCCGGACCCGACGGCGGCGACGGCGGTCATGGCGGCGACGTCGTCCTGACCGTCGACCCCCGGGCGACGACCCTGCTGAGCTACCACCGCTCCCCGCACCAGCGGGCCGGCAACGGCACCCCCGGCATGGGGGACTGGCGCCGCGGTACCGACGGCAAGAACCTCGTCCTGCCCGTTCCCGAGGGCACCGTCGTCAAGGACTCGAGCGGCCAGGTCATCGCCGATCTCGTGGGGGAGACCGCCAGCGTCGTCGTCGCCCAGGGCGGCACCGGCGGGCGCGGCAACTTCTCCCTGGCCTCTGCCAAGCGCAAGGCCCCCGGCTTCCACCTCCTGGGTGAGCCCGGTCAGGCCCGCGACATCACCTTGGAGCTCAAGACCATTGCCGACGTCGCCCTGGTGGGCTACCCCAGCGCCGGCAAATCCTCCCTCATCGCCGCCATGAGCGCCGCCCGCCCCAAGATCGCCGACTACCCCTTCACAACCCTCGTGCCCAACCTCGGGGTGGTCGAGGCCGGCGACGTGCGCTACACGATCGCCGACGTCCCCGGCCTCATCCCCGGCGCCTCCCAGGGCAAGGGGCTGGGGCTGGACTTCCTGCGGCACATCGAGCGCTGCGCGGTCATCGTCCACGTCCTGGACTGCGCCACCCTCGAGCCGGGGCGCGATCCCCTGTCCGACCTGGAGACCATCGAGGCCGAGCTCGCCGCCTACTCCGAGCGCCTCGGCGAGCAGGAGGACGACCCCTCCCTCACCGGCCGGGTCCCCCTCATGGAGCGTCCCCGTATCGTGGTGCTCAACAAGGTCGACGTCCCCGACGCCGCCGAGCTCGCCGAGTTCGTGCGCGCCGACATCGAGGCCCGGGGACTGCCGGTCCACATCATCTCCGCGGTCGCGCACACGGGACTGCGTCCCCTGTCCTTCGCTCTGGCCGGTGAGGTCGAGCGTGCCCGCAAGGCCGCTCCGGCAACTCCCCGGCGCGACCGCGAGTCCGGTGGGACCGAGGGCTCCGGTGAGCCGCGCCCCATCATCCGGCCCGCAGCGGTCGGACGCCGGGAGAAGGAGAGCGTTGCCCAGGTCCGTCTGATGGCTCACCCCAGCGAGGGGCAGGTCTACCAGGTTCGCGGGCAGCGCCCCGAGCGCTGGGTGCGTCAGACCGACTTCTCCAATGACGAGGCCGTCGGCTACCTCGCCGACCGTCTGGCCGCGGCCGGGGTCGAGGACGAGCTCGTCAAGGCCGGCGCCCACGCAGGAGACACCGTCCTCATCGGCGAGGTTGACGGGGGAGTGCTCTTCACCTGGGAGCCCTCGATGACCACCGGCCCCGAGCTGCTGGGCGCCCGAGGCACCGACCTGCGCCTGGAGACCAGTCGGCGTCGGACCAACGTGGAGCGGCGCAGCCAGTACCACGAGATGATGGACGCCAAGGAGGCCGCACGCCAGCAGCTGCGCGACGAGGCCGCCGAGGGCCTGTGGACCGATGCCGCCTCCTGGCACGGGGACGACGAGGACTGACCGGAGGGATCCCGTGACACCATCAGGAACCGGCACCGGCGCCGCCGGTGGGCAGGAGCGCCCGGAACGACTGCCCGCCGGCGCCCGCGTGGTGGTCAAGGTCGGCTCCTCGTCCCTGACGCGCGCCGACGGCGGGCTCGACCTCAACCGCATCGACATCCTCGCCGGCCTCATCGCAGGCATGCGCAGGCGTGGCCACGACGTCGTCCTGGTCTCCTCCGGGGCCGTCGCCTCAGGGCTGGTGCCCCTGGGGATGAGTCAGCGCCCCGACGAGCTCAGTCTCCTGCAGGCGGCCGCCTCCGTGGGGCAGGGCCGGCTCGCCGCCCGCTGGGAGACCGCAATGAGCGCCTACGGGCTGGTGACCGCCCAGGTCCTGCTGACCGCCCATGACGTCGCCATCCGTAGCCACTACCGCACGGTGCGCGCCACTTTCGACTCCCTGCTCTCACTGGGAGCCGTCCCCATCATCAACGAGAACGACGCGGTGGCCACCAGCGAGTTCAGCCTCGGCGACAACGACCGGCTCGCCGCCCTCGTGGCCCACCTGGTGACCGCCGACGTCCTGGTGCTGCTCACCGACGTCGACGGCCTGTGGACCGCGCGCCCCGGGACCCCCGGCGCCACGCCCATCCGCTATGTGCGCTCCTTGGCGGACCTGGCGGGGGTCAGTGTCTCCGGGCGCGGCTCCTTCGTGGGAACCGGCGGCATGACCACCAAGCTCCAGGCCGCCACCATCGCCTGCGCCTCGGGCACCACCACCCTCATCGCTCGGGCCGACGACGCCGCTGGGCTCCTGGGGCAGGGGCGGGTTCCCAGCGACCTGGGCACCTGGTTCGAGCCCACCGGGCCCCACCGCCCCAGCCGGCGGCTGTGGATGGCCCACGCCTCCCAGCCCGAAGGGCGTGTTCTCATCGATGCCGGGGCGGCCCGGGCCCTGACCGTGGGGAAGAAGTCGCTCCTGCTGCCCGGCCTGACCGGCGTCGACGGGGACTTCGAGTCGGGCTCCGTGGTCGATGTCGTCGGCCCCGAGGGTGTCCTGGCGCGGGGAATATGCCGCTACGCCGCTGCTGAGCTGCGCGAGGTTCTGGCGGCCCGGGCCGAGGGTGCTGCCGCCCCCGATCACGTGGCCCCAGTGATCCACCGCGACGATCTCGCCGAGCTGCCCCGTATCGCCGGAGTCTGAGCGCATCGCCTCGAGCATGGGTGCGAATCCTGGCGATTCGATCGGTGGGGCGGTCACAATGTCCGAGTGAGTTGCTCGTTCCTGCAACGTCCCTGCGCGCCGCCGTGGACCTTTAGCAGGGCACCACTGCACCATCGAGGACGTACTTCTGTTACCAGGACTGCGTTCTACGGCAAACGACGACGCGGGGAACCCAGTATCCCGTCGGACAACGCAGTCCCCGAACGAACAGTACGTCCTCGGCGCGAACCGCAGTCCCCACTATCCCCGGACCGCCCGAGCCGCCTCTCGGCCGGACCACTGCACGAGGGTGGGGTGCTACTGGAGGAGAGGCGGATGTGCTTCAGGTAGGTGGGGCCTTCGTGCAGTACGCACAACCCCTGGCCAGTGGATCCCTACCCTCCTGCTGTTCGTGAACACCGTGGGCACCTCAGCCCTCACACCGGTGGCCCGCCAGTGGTTCTGTGGGCCGACGCAGACTCCTCCTGCCGGGGTCTCTTCTTCTATGGTGTCCCCATGAACGACGTTGAGGCCCACGAGCTCGTCACCGCAACCGCCCGCTCCGCCCGCGTGGCGCAACGGAGCCTGGCCAGGGCCCCGCGCGCCGTCAAGGACGCCGCCCTGGAGGCCATGGCCCACAGCCTCACCGAGCACGGTGAAGCGATCCTCGCGGCCAACGCCGCCGACCTGGAGCGCGGACGCCAAGGCGGGATGAAGGCCGGCCTCCTCGACCGCCTTGCCCTGGACTCAGGCCGCCTGTCAGCCATCGCCGACTCCCTGCGCGAGGTGGCCGCCCTGCCCGACCCCGTGGGCCAGGTCGTTGACGGCTCGGTCATGCCCAACGGGCTGCGAGTGCGCCGGGTGCGGGTGCCACTGGGCGTCGTCGGCATGATCTACGAAGCCCGCCCCAACGTCACCGTCGACACCGCCGCCCTGGCCGTCAAGTCCGGCAACGCCATCATCCTGCGCGGAGGCAGCGCCGCCCAGGACTCCAACGCCGCCATCGTCACGGCCCTGCGCAGCGCCCTGGAGGCACAGGGACTGCCCGCAGACCTCGTATCGAGCATTGATGCCGCCGGTCGGGACGGGGCCCGCGCCCTCATGCGCGCCCACGGTCTGGTCGACGCCCTGGTGCCGCGGGGCGGGGCCGGACTCATCCGCACCGTCGTCGAGCAGTCCACCGTGCCCGTCATCGAGACCGGATCGGGCAACTGCCACGTCTACGTCGACGCCAGTGCCGACCTCGAGGCCGCGGTGAACATCATCGTCAACGCCAAGACCCAGCGCGTCGGGGTGTGCAACGCCGCCGAGACGCTCCTGGTCCACGCCGACGTCGCCGCCACCTACCTGCCGGCGGCCGCCCGAGCCCTGTGGGACAAGGACACCGTCCTGCACACCGACCCCACTGCCCACCAGCTCCTGACCGAGGCGGCCGCGGACGGTGGACATGATGACCTCTTGACCGAGGCCACTGAGGCCGACTGGGACACCGAGTACGGCTCGCTGGACCTGGCCGTGCGCGTCGTGAAGAGCCTGGAGGAGGCCATCGACCACATCCGCGCCCACACCACCGGGCACACCGAGGCGGTCCTCGCCCAGGACGTGAGCGTCATCAACGACTTCATTGCCGGCATGGACTCGGCGGCCGTCATGGTCAACGCCTCGACCCGCTTCACCGACGGCGGACAGCTGGGGCTGGGGGCCGAGCTGGGCATCTCCACCCAGAAGCTCCACGCCCGCGGCCCCATGGGATTGAGCGAGCTGACGACGACGACCTGGATCGTTGAGGGAGACGGCCACATCCGTCCCTGAGCCCTGATATTGGGACGCCTCGGAGTTGGACGGGGCCAGGACAACCGGGAGAAGGGGAGGACGCCGGAGTGGCGAGTCTGCTACATCGTTTTGGTCGCGGCCGCGTCATCGCCGCCGCGGTCGTCGTGGTGACAGCGGGCCTCCTGCTCGCGGTCACCCGCATGGTCTTCTCCCACCCCGCCGAGTCTGCGAAGGAACCGGGAATCGTCCTGACGGCGAGCCCACGGGCCACGTTGTCCCACTCCTCGACCACGGCAACGCCGAGCCGGAGTGCCGGCGGTGCCGGCAGTACAGTTAAGTACGGATGAGAAAGCTCTCAGGTTTGTCGGAGGCTAGACCAGTCGCACCTGGACTCCGGCTTGCTGCAGGGCCTCGACCTGGTCGGCGGGAGCAGCGTCGTCGGTGATGACGGTGTCGATCTTGGCGGTGGGGCAGATGAGGGCGAAGGCCGTCCTGCCGAGCTTGGAGCTGTCGCACACGACGACGACGTGCTCGGCGGCCTCGACCAGGGCGGCGTTGACGGCCGCCTCCCCGTCGTGCTGGGTATAGGCGCCTCTGTCATCGAGGCCCTCGACTCCCAGGAAGAGCGTTCCCACACTGATCGAGGGAAGGATG
The DNA here is from genome assembly GCF_031296635.1 of Actinomyces acetigenes. Taxonomy (NCBI): domain Bacteria; kingdom Bacillati; phylum Actinomycetota; class Actinomycetes; order Actinomycetales; family Actinomycetaceae; genus Actinomyces; species Actinomyces acetigenes. The sequence continues at coordinate 132,238 of NZ_JASPFC010000002.1, read as the reverse complement.
AGAGAGGCCAGGGGGCCGGTGAGCTCGAAGGAACGGGCTCGCGCGATCCCACCGGTGACGACGACGCGCACGCACTGGCGCACAGCCATCTCGTTGGCGATGTTGACGGCATTGGTGACCAGGGTGACCGGCACCTCCGGATCGGTCAGCTCCGGCAGGAGCGCGATCTCGCGAGCCACCTCGGTGGTCGTGGTGCCGCCGTTGAGACCAACAGAGTCACCCGGGTGCACCAGGGCTGCCGCCGCTTTGGCGATGCGGGTCTTCTCATCGGCCATCTTGGAGGTGCGATAGCGCAGAGGCGGCTCGGTGGAGGTGGGATTGGCGATGGCGCCGCCACGGGTACGGCTGACCAGCTGCTGGTCCGCCAGGTGGTCGAGATCGCGCCGTGCGGTCGCCGCCGAGACCCCCAACCGCGTGATGATGTCATCGATACGGACGCTGCCCTCGTCCATGACGATGTCGAGGATGGCCGAATGGCGATCATGCCGAGACATCTCGATCCTCCTGGGGGTCAAGGGGGGTGGTGTGGGACGAAGAGGGAAGGGACGGGGCGGGAGTGGGACGTGACGTGATTTGCACATCAACTACTTGCCGTATTCTAGTGACCGCGCGGGAGGTAGCCAGCATATGGATGTCAGCATAGTTCAGTGATGCCCGCGGTTGCCTCCTGAGAGCGACACATCGCGATGCAAACCTTGCTACTGTCGTCGACATCAATCACGCCATTGCGTGGGGTGGTGGCCCTCGTAGGCTCGCCGCCCTGCCTCCGAGAACAGAGAAGATATGGGTTGTCCCGCTGACCTTGCCGCGCCCCTCCGCCGTGAGGAGGGCGTCGTCGCCATGGGGGTCGATGTCAGTGCCGACGCCGTCTCCGCGGTTGTCGCTGATGGCCGGGGGAGTGTCGTGTCCTCCCTGGAACGGCCCGTTCCCAAGGAGTGCCGTTTAGACGCCGACCGGCTGGCCCAGGAGATCGGCAGCGCGGTCCAGTCCTTATGCGCGGGCCTCGCCGATGACCTCAGCGATGGAGCGTCCGGTGCGGCGGCACTCGTGGTCGGGGTCAGTGTGCCCGGCGTCGTCGACGAGGATGAGGGGCGCGTGCGCCGCAGCGAGACTCTCGGGTTGCAGGACGCCCCGCTGGCGAGCCTGGTGAGGCAGTCGCTGTCGTCTCAGGCCGCTGAGGTGCCCGGACTCTCTGGAGACCTTGAGGTAAGGGTCTATCAGGATGCAGGCTGTGGCGCCTGGGCCGAGAGCCAGTGGGGTGCGGCCGGAAGGAACTGCCTCTATCTGGCGGTCGGTGCGCGGATCTCCTCCGCCGTCCTGCTGGGCGGCGCCCCGGTGCTCGGTGAGGGCTGGGCCGGTCAGGTCGGTCGGATCCTGGTTCCCGATCCGGACTGGAGCGGGGAGAGGGCCCGCCTGGAGGATGTCGCCTCCGTGTGCGCCATGGTGAGGCGCCACACCGCCGGCATGCTCGATGACTCCGCGGGCTCCTCCGGCTCCGGCGCCACTGCGCCGGCCTCGGGCGGCTGTGATGACGCTTCCGGTGAGTCATTGACCCAGTGCGCCTCAGGTCTGGAGGCCCTCCTCGGTGCGATAGGTTCGGGGGACCGGGAGGCGCGCCGCGTCTGGGAGACCGGCCTTGACTGCCTGGCGGAGCTCGTCGCTCACGGTGTCGGTCTGCTCGGCCCCCTCGACGTCGTCGTCAACTCCGAGCTGATGCGGGCTGACGAGGCCGCATTCCTTGAGCCTCTGCGACGTCGGGTGGCTGATCTCGTGGGCGACCTGCCGGCGCCACGGCTGATGGCCGCCAGGCTCGGGGCAACGGCCCCGGCGCTGGGGGCGGCGGGGCGCGCACTGGCCGGCTGGAAGTAGTCTGACGGCAGCCCGAATGCCGCCTCGCGTCTCTGCGCCGTTGGCTGATAACTCGCTTATGGCGTTGCGGAGACCCACAATGGGGGTAGGCCGTGGCAGTATGTTCGCCAACTGCAGTTGTCCAAGCCGGTTGAGGAGAACCAAACGTGTCCCCCAAGAGAGAAGCGAGGCGCAGCGCGTGACCCTGTCTGCTCGTCCGCTTCGCATCGGCATCATGGGTGGAACCTTTGATCCGATCCACCATGGGCACCTGGTCGCAGCCAGCGAGGTGCAGAACGTCTTTGCTCTCGACGAGGTCATCTTTGTGCCCACCTGGGCCCAGCCCTTCAAAAAGGAGCGCAAGGTCTCCCCGGCCGAGCACCGGTACCTCATGACGGTCATCGCCACGGCCTCCAACCCGAGGTTCACGGTCTCCCGGGTCGATATCGACCGGGGCGGGACGACCTACACGATCGACACCCTCCACGACATCGCGACCGAGTACCCGGGCGCGGAGCTGTACTTCATCACTGGGGCCGACGCGCTGGCACAGATCCTCACCTGGAAGGACAGTGAGGAGATCTTCGACCTGGCTCATCTGGTGGGGGTGACGCGTCCCGGGCACGTCCTCAGCGACTCCGGGGTTCCCCGCGACCGGATCTCGCTGGTGGAGGTGCCGGCCATGGCGATCTCGTCGACTGACTGCCGTCAGCGGGTCGGCGAGGGGTCTCCGGTGTGGTACCTGGTTCCTGACGGTGTCGTGCAGTACATACGCAAGTACGGGCTCTATCGTAGGGCCTTGCGGCCGGCGTCGGCGACGTCGATGACGGCGAGAGTGGCCCGTGAGCAGTCCCTGAGGAAGGAGAACGACGGTGAGCACTGAGCAGACCGGCGTCAATGCCCCCACGTCCGAGGAGCCGACGCCGGATGAGCACGCTCCACGCGGTAGTCGTCGTGCGATCCGGCAGGCGGAGCGTGCCGCGGAGCGCGAGGCGATCCTGACCGGTCAGCAGCCGCTCCTGACCCGGCGTGAGATGAGGCGTCTGCGTGAGGAGGCCAAGGCGCTCAGGGCTGCCGTCGAGGCGGGCGAGATCACCCCTGAACAGGCTCAGGCGCTCCAGGACCCTCTTGCCGATCCCACGTCGGTGACCTCTCGTTCCTCCGCCACCTCCGGTGATGAGGCCGAGTCCGGCCCGGGGGAGCCGGTCGAGCCCGCTGCCGTGGACGGGGGTGACTATCTCGAGCAGGGAGGGCAGAACCCGCCCCTGAGCATGTCCGACCCCGAGGGGCCGGCCGCCTCCGCTCCGAGCTGGCGCTCTCTGTCGGCGGCCGAGGCCGTGGCGATCTCCGAGATCGAGACGGGCCTGATGGAGGCCGTTGATCTGCCGGTGGCCACCCTTGACTACGACGCCCACTGGGCCGCGGAGGCCAGCTCCGAGCCGGCGCCGGTGCCCACCCGCTTCTCGCTCAAGGACCGCCTTGAAGGAGGCTCCGTCTCCGAGACGGAGGAGCCGGAGAGCCCGCAGGGCAATGAGCTTCGGGGCGCGGTTGAGGCGAGCGACGGCGCTGAGACCGAGGAGCCTGCCACCAGTCCCTACGACTACCGGGAGGGTCTCGAGCCGGCGGCCCAGGGCGACGGGGATGCCTCCTCGCAGTCCTCCTCAGCGACCGACGTCGTCAGCGCCGCCTCCGCTGTTCCCGCCGTCTCCGCGACGGTCCCCGGTGCCGCCGACCTCGCCGCCTACGGGCAGGCCGGGGCTGTGCGGACCACCGAGTCCGCCCGCAGTGGGGTCAGTGCCGGGTCGGCGTCCTCCGCCGGCTCGGTGCGCCGCCCCATCGTGCGGATTCCTGCCGCTGCGCAGGGGGTACGCACCGTGAACGCCTCCACGGGAGAGCTCAGCTCGGTCCAGCCCGTGGACAGCTCGCCGTCGGCCCAGGAGGCCGCCGACGCGCAGGATGTCTACGGCGCCCCCTCCATCGAGGAGCCGATGGTGCAGGGCGACGCTGAGGTCGAGATCGACGTCGAGGCGCAGACCATGGCGGTGCCGACGTCGGCACCCTCGACTCAGGCTGCACAGGACTCTGAGTTCAGTGCGCCCGGGGCCCCGCAGTGGAGGTCTCTGCATGAGCCCCCGCAGGCGGGTAGCTTCCAGGAGGCGATCGTGGACGGGACGGCTGAGACCGCAGCCGTCCCCGGTGAGGCCGTCAGCCCCTACGCCTTCTACAGCGAGGAGGCCGAGAACGGTAATGGTCCGCTGGGGGCCTCTGAGTGGGACTCCGTGGCGGCCCCGGCTGCTGAGGCTCCCGAGGAGCCCTACCTGGCTCCCGTCAACGAGGTGACCGGCAGGGTGCCCACCCCCGATCACGTCCTGCCGATGGAGCAGCCCGGCTCCTCCTCACGCATCGGTAAGATCCTCATGGCCGCACTCATCATCGTCCTCCTGCTGCTCATCATCGGTGTTGTCCTGGCGCTGCTGATCTCCAACGGCAAGCTCGGCGGCAGCTCGAGCGCCATGGCGGCCGGCATCGGGGCGGGGGAGTGGATCCGTCAGCTCGTCTGACGGCGGCGTGCACGGTACAGTCGCCGCTGCCGCATGATGTCCGACTGACCGTCCCGAAGGAGAGCCGTGTCCGCCACTGAACACGCCACCGGCCTGGCGATCGCTGCCGCTCGCGCGGCGGCTGACAAGAAGGCCGAGCACCTCGCCGCCATCGACGTCTCCGAGCGACTGGGACTCACCGACGTCTTCCTGCTGGCCTCCGGGGCGAACGACCGCCACGTCCACGCCATCGTCGACGCGGTCGATGAGGCCATGCACCATGCCGGGGCCAAGCGCCGCACCCGGGAGGGCTTCGCCGACGCCCACTGGGTCCTCGTGGACTACGGCGACATCGTCGTCCACGTCCTGCAGAACGAGGACCGGGAGTTCTACTCGCTCGAACGTCTGTGGAAGGACTGCCCCGCTATCGAGCTGCCGGTGGACCTGACGCATGAGAGCAGCCGAGACGGTGATGCCCTCGGTGGCTGGGAGACCACTGCGTCATGACGGATCTCATTTTGTGGCGCCACGGTCAGACCGACTACAACAGTCAAGGGCGTATTCAGGGCCGGGTCGACATCCCTCTCAACGAGACCGGTCGCGACCAGGCCCGGCGCGCCGCCGAGGGCATCGTGGCGCTGGGGCCCGTTCGCATCATCTCCTCCCCGCTGGTGCGGGCTCGGGCCACGGCTGAGGTGCTGGCGTCGCTGACCGGCCTGAGCGTTGAGATCGATGAGGGACTGGCGGAGAAGTCCTTCGGGGACTGGGAGGGGCTCAAGGCCGCTGACATCAAGAAGCAGTGGCCGGAGCACTACGCCACCTGGCGCGCCGGGGGAGAGCTTCCGCAGTTCAGGATCGAGGGGCGCCGTCAGACCGCTGAGAGGGTGGGAGAGGCACTCAAGGCCATCGTCGCAGGCTCTCAGAAGGACGACGTCGTCGTGGCCGTCTCCCACGGAGCGGCCACCAACCTGGGGGCCACCTACCTGCTGGGGATGGATGCCCAGCAGTGGTTCGGCCTACGTGGCATGAGCAACTGCTGCTACGCGCTCCTGCGGACCAGCGAACGGCCTCCGGGCTGGTCGGTGGTGACGTGGAACGCCGGGCCGCCGGTGGACTCTAGTCCGTTGGGTAGTATCCTGGGCTGAACGGGTGAGGTAGTGCACGTGGTGCGGATTTGCTCTGACGGGTCCGAACTTCATACAGTTATCCGCGTCGCCGCACGCGAGCGACGCCTGGACGGGGCTATGGCGCAGTTGGTAGCGCGCTTCCATGGCATGGAAGAGGTCGGGGGTTCGAATCCCCCTAGCTCCACGATCCCCTCGGAGTGAACGCCGGGTGGGACGCCTGGACGGGGCTATGGCGCAGTTGGTAGCGCGCTTCCATGGCATGGAAGAGGTCGGGGGTTCGAATCCCCCTAGCTCCACCACATCACCGAGCAGGCCCCGCCATCCAGGCGAGGGTCATTGTGTTTCTCCACTCACCGTTACTCTGTGCGGCACAATGCGGGTATGGCTATTGCTGTACTGGTCAAGGCCTTGGGTGCCTTCTTCGCGATCATGAACCCCTTTGTCAACTTGCCCCTGTTCCTGAGCCTCACCCAAGACCAGGATGCTGCGACCCAGCGGCGCACAGCGGTTCGTACAACGATCTCCTCCACCGTCATGTGCGCCGTCGTCCTGCTCCTCGGTGCGACGATCCTGAGATTCTTCGGCATCGGCGTCGACGATTTCCGGATTGCGGGCGGAATCGTCCTGCTCATCATCTCCTTGTCCATGCTCCACGGCAGTGGCTCCAGCGCACACGAGGGCAGCGCGCAGGAGAAGCAGCAGCAGCGCGACGTCGTTGCCGGTGACGGGAACGACATTGCCTTCTACCCTATGACCTTTCCCATCCTCGTGGGTCCGGGAACAATCGCCACCATCATTGTCATCCAGTCCCAGGCCCGGGGACTGGACGGGCATGCGGCGGTTGTGGCTGCATTGGCGGCCGTCCTCATAGCGCTCGGGATCGTCCTCTACTTCTCAGCCAGCATCGGTGCTCGTCTGTCCAAGACGATGCGCACCATTATGACTCGCCTCATGGGAATGATCCTGGCCTCGATCGCGGTGCAGATGATCGTCGTCGGGATCCAGCACCTTTTCCCCGGGCTGGCTCGCTGAGACGCGCCCCACGTGCGGGTTCCCGAGAGGAACTGGCTCCACGAGCAGACTGAGGGTAGCCTCACCTTCAGATGCTGCTGGGAGCACCCCGCTCCCACGTGCGGCAACACGGTAGGAAGGTAAGCGTGTGACCTCCGTTCAGGTTCCTGACATCATGCAGCGTGCTCGGCGCATGGCCCGGCGTCTTCTGGCCGGCAGTGGGAGCGCCGCGGTAACGGCCTACCGCATCGACCCCTCCGCACCGGCTGCCTTCGTCGCTCATGCCATGCGGGCCGATGGCCGGATCCTCGTTGCCGCCTGTCCTCCCAAGAGCACCCCATTGGCCATCGCGCCCGACGGCGTCGCCGTTGACGTCCGACTTGATGTCACTCTCGACGCGGCCGAGCCCGGTGTTCGCATCACTGCCGCCACCGCTCATCTGCTCGGGAACCTGACCTGGGTCGAGGGCGAGGACCGCGCCCTGGTCCTGGCCTCCTCTCGGTCCTCTGCCTGCCACTGCGCCATCGTCGGCGAGGATCCGCTCGAGCGGGTCCGGGAGATTGCCTCGGGACCCGGTGGGCGGCTGGGCGTCATTGCCTGCGAGCGGGTCATGCTTCACTGCGTCTCCGGGGTCTCCAGCCACGACATTGAGGAGATCCTCGACGTCGACTCCACCGATGCCGGCGCAGCCCCCTCACCCTCCTGGAGCCCTCAGGAGATCATGGACGCCCATGAGGCGGTCAGCGCCGTCGGCCAGCTGGGGCTGCGGGCCGTGTGCGAGGCCGTGCGCGAGGGGCAGATGCTCGGATGGGTCTGCTCCTCCCGCCCTGCCGTCGGGGTGTGCCCCACGTTGTGGGACAGGACCCTGTGCGTCGACGTCGATGCCCACGGGGTGACCCTCATGTCTATCACCGGTGAAGAGGTCATCACGCTGGTGGTCTCCTTCCCGCAGGCCCTGGCCGGTGCCGGCGAGGTCGGACCGACCCTGGAGCAGCTGGCCTCTCAGGCCCTGCCGCAGCGCCTGGCTCGTCCCTGAGGCGAGATTCAGTCACCCGGCTGTGCTGACGGCCGTTGATCCGACTGCAGAAACCAAAACGGGGATGCCACCATGCGGTGGCATCCCCGTTGGCCCCCAGCCGCTCGAGCTGGAGAGCCTTCCGGTCAGCGAACCTCGTAGGTTGTGCAGGCGGCGGTGTCGCCGCCGACGGTCACGGCCTCGGCCGTGCACATGAGGTCCTTGTTGTGGACGCACTCGAGGCGCTGGCAGGCACCCACGTGGCCCTCGGCCACCGGCAGACCGCCGCGGGCGTCGAGGCTGATGAAGGTGTCGCAGGCCGGTGCGCCGTTGTCGCCACCGACGGTGATGGCGAAGGCGGTGCAGCCGCCGTTGTTGAAGGCGCAGGAGGTGGTGGTGCAGGAGGAGATCTTGGTGACGGACATGATGCTTTTCCTTTCGAGCGGATGTGCGCTGTGGACGTGAATAACGTAAATCTGCATCCGCTCCCCGGCAACGAAGGGCAGCCTGTCCTGCTTCGGATCACGTTGTCAATCGTTGCAATGACGCTGTTTTGACGATCCGCATCAGGTTGTTTTCGCCCGTTGGAGGCCTTTGAGGAAGGCTAGGGTTGTGTGCCGTCGGTTTTCGTTATTCCTCGCAGGTAAGGCAGCCCTGCGAGGGTGCGGTTGAGGACTTGCCGCTGTGCGAGCGCACTACGTCAAAGGCGGGGCGGACACTGCCCGCCCCGCCTCCGGGGAGTCGCTGCTGCCTGGGCCGCCCGGAAGTCCGAGCGACCTGGAGGACTGCACGTGGATCAGCTGTGGGCCGCCGCCACGGCCAGGCGCAGAGAGTCTGCGAAACGGGTCTCGCGCTCGGCGGCGCTCATGTCGCCGGAGTGGTCCAGCAGGTGGTCGGAGACGGTCAGGATCGCCAGCGCCTGCTTGTCGTACTCGGCGGCGACCCCGTAGAGGGCGGCGGCCTCCATCTCCACTCCCAGGACCCCGTACCTCGCCAGCGCCTCGGTCTGCCCCTCGGGGGTGAAGTAGAAGTGGTCCCGTGACATGACGGTGCCCAGGTGGACTTCTCCGCCGGCCAGAGCCCCCTCGAGCTGCGAGACCTCGTATGCGGCCGCAGCCAGCCGGAAGTCCGCCACCGCGCAGAAGTTGACGCCCGGGATGCGCAGCTGGTTCATGGAGGAGTCCGTGTGGGCGCCGGTTGCCACGATGACGTCGCCGACCTTGACCTTCGGGGAGAGGGCGCCGGCGGTGCCCACCCGAATGATCCGCTCCACCCCGAACTGGCTGAACAGCTCGGTGGCGTAGATCGTGAAGGAGGGCTGCCCCATCCCCGAGCCCATGACGCTCAGTGGCTTCCCGTTCACGGTCCCGGTGAAGCCCAGCATCCCGCGCACGTCAGTGACCAGGCGGGCGTCATCCATGAGGAGCTCGGCAATGCGCCGGGCCCGCTTGGGGTCGCCGGGCATGAGGACGGCTGGGGCGAAGTCTCCCGGCTCTGCGGCAATATGAGGGGTGGCCATGGGGGTCCTCTCGGAGTGGTGAATCAGGTGTGGACAGTGGTGTTCAGTGTGGCATGGATCGCGTGAGAAAAGACAGGCTCCCGCCCTGACGATTGTCCGTATCGTGAACATCAGACGACACATCGTGGTCGCTGGGCTAGCGTCCAACGATAAAAGGGCCTGCGCCCTATCCGCAGGAGAAGGTAGCCCCAGGGCCGCCTTCGTTCGTCACATCACGGAAGGCACTCATGACCTCCAAGACAGGGGAGAGCGAGTCACTTCAGGCGCCCCCGCGCGAGCAGTGGAGCGGTCAGCTCGGCTTCCTCGTCGCCGCCATCGGCTCGGCGATCGGACTGGGTAACATCTGGCGCTTCCCCGGCGTGGCCTACACCAACGGCGGCGGCGCCTTCATCGTCCCCTACGTTATCGCGCTGCTGGCGGCTGGGCTGCCGATCCTCTTCCTCGACTACGCCCTGGGCCACCGCTTCCGCGGCTCCCCGCCGGCGGTCTTTAGGCGCCTGTCCGCCAGGCTCGAGTGGCTGGGATGGTTCCAGGTCTTCATCTGCTTCGTCATCATGACCTACTACGCGGTGGTCGTGGCCTGGTCTCTGCGCTACATGCTCTTCTCCGTCAACATCGCCTGGGGCGACGACGCGGCAGGCTTCTTCCAGAACTACATCGGAATGGACCGGCTCGGCTCCGAGGTCGCCTACTCCCCGACAGTCATCATGGGCGTGGCCCTGCCGCTGCTGTTCGTATGGGGCTTCGGCCTGGTGGTGACCGCCCTGGGAGTCAGCGGAGGCGTGGAGAAGGCCAACAAGATCTTCCTGCCGCTACTGGTCCTCATGTTCGCCGGACTCGTGGTGCGCGCCCTCATGCTCCCGGGAGCGGGGGAAGGCCTCAATGCCCTGTTCACACCCAAGTGGTCCGCCCTGCTGGACTACCAGGTGTGGATGGCGGCCTTCGGGCAGATCTTCTTCTCCCTGTCCGTGGGCTTCGGCATCATGCTCACCTACGCCTCCTACCTCCAACGGCGCCGCTCCAACCTGGTGGGAACCGGTCTCGTGGCGGGCTTCGCCAACTCCTCCTTCGAGCTGTTCGCAGGTATCGGAGTCTTCGCGACCCTCGGCTTCATGGCGCACACGCAGCATGTCGGGATCAGTGAGATGAAGATCACCGGGCCCTCCCTGTCCTTCATCACCTTCCCCACCGTCATCGCCCAGATGCCCGGAGGCGCGCTCTTCGGGGTGCTCTTCTTCGCCTCCTTCTCCATGGCGGGGCTGACCTCCTTCATCTCCATCATCCAGGTGGTGGCCGCCGGCGTGGGGGAGAAGCTTGACCTGACGCCGAAGAAGGCCTCCCTCGTCGTCGGCGTCCCGGCCGCCGTCCTGTCCTTCGTCCTGTTCGCCACCAGCTCGGGCCTGCCGGACCTCGACGTCGTGGACGCCTTCATCAACAACATCGGCGTGGTCGCCTCGGCCATCATCATGTGCGTGGTGGTCGGCTGGGTGCTGCGGCGCACCAGGCTGCTTCAGGACCACCTCAACGCCGTCTCCGAGTCCCGGATGATCGGCCTGTGGTGGCGGGTCCTCGTCGGCGCCGTCGTCCCCGTCCTGCTGGGATACATGTTCATCCAGACCCTGTGGACGTACCTGTCCGAAGGATACGAGTCGAAGGCCTACTCCAGCGGCTTCGTCATGGTCTTCGGGTGGGGGATGCTGCTGGTGGTCGCCCTGGGCACCGCCGTCATGAGCCTCATCCCCTGGAAGACCCCGGTGGACGAGTTCGAGCCCCTCACGCTGGAGGCCGCTTCCCGGGAGGAGGACTGAGATGACCGGAATCGCCGTGCTCATCATGCTGATCGCCATCGTCATCATCTGGGGTGGCCTGGCGGTGTCCATCACCGCACTCATCTCGCGCGGACGCCGCGAGGACCGCGACGCCCGGGCCGAGGCCTCGGCGCGTGCCCGCGAGCACATGCTCAACCCCGAGCAGGCCGACTGACCGGCGCGGTTCGCAGTGCGGTCCGCAGAGATCCACTGACGAGACCGCCTGAGAAGAGAGACTGACTCCACCACCCGTCTGGGGCCCGGTTCGGCCGGTTTCCAGGCGGGTGGGACACAATACGCCTATGACTCAGACTGATATGAGCCCCCAGGTGCTGCCCCGCCTGGTGGCCTTCGACCTCGACGACACGCTGGCGCCCTCGAAGTCGGCCATGCCACCGGCCATGGCCACAGCGCTCAGGCGGCTGCTCGACGTCGTCCCCGTCTGCATCATCTCCGGGGGGCAGATGGGGCAGTTCCGCGACCAGGTCCTGGCCCACCTCGACGCCGACGCCGACGAGCTCTCCCGGCTCCACCTCATGCCCACCTGCGGAACGCGCTACTACACCTACGACCCCTCCCGCGCCGAGAGCGATGAGGGCGCCTGGACGCTGGTCTACGCCAACGACCTCACCCCTGAGCAGATCCGCACCGGTTTCGAGATCGTCGAGGCCCAGGCACGTCGGCTCGGCCTGTGGGAGGACAAGACCTGGGGGGAGATCCTGGAGGACCGCGGCAGCCAGATCACCTTCTCCGCCCTGGGGCAGGAGGCCCCCCTGGACGCCAAGCGCGCGTGGGACCCCACGGGTGAGAAGAAGGCCGCGCTGCGTGACGCCGTCGCCCCGCTCCTGCCGGACCTGGAGGTCCGCTCAGGCGGCTCCACGAGCGTCGACATCACCCTCAAGGGGGTGGACAAGGCCTACGGCATGAAGCGCCTGGCTAAGGTGACCGGTATCGCGCTGGAGGAGATGATCTTCGTCGGCGACCGCCTGGACCCGGAGGGAAACGACTACCCCGTCAAGGCCCTGGGCGTTCCCTGCCAGGCGGTGGGCGGCTGGCAGGACACCGTCACCTACGTCACCTCTCTGGCGAGTCTCATCGCCTCTCAGACGCACGGCGGTGAGGACCCTGCCGCCCAGGTCTCACTGGGCGCTCGTCTCTGAGGTGAGTCGTGCTACGGACAACTTCAGACCCCGACACCGATGCCGGTACCGGCACTACCGGAGGAGCCGGAGACCGGTGGGACGGTCTGCTGACAGCCGTGCGGCACTGCTGCGCCCTGGTTGTCACGGTGCTGCTCTCGCCGCGCCTGTGGTGGCGTCGTCGCCGCCGCGGCACCCGCACGGCGATCGGTACGGCGGCCATGATCCTGGCCTCCAGCCTCGTCTCCCTCCTGCTGGGGGTGTCCACGGCGACGGCCTCGACGCCGGTCGGCCCGCATGAGGCGACCTGGTCGACAACCCTGGACTCCACGGTCACACTGGACCTCGGGCCGCTGGGGACCGCGGCAATGGAGTCCCCCGCGGGGATCCTCGGTGTTAAGGTGGTCCTGGGGGAGATCCCGGGCGATCCGGCACCCGATACGGCCAATGCGGCCAGCGTGGGGCAGTCCCTGTCCTCCGACGCGACCTCCTACCTCTCACTGGTCTCCCACCCCGACCTGACGATCCGGCAGGGCCTCTACGGACTTGCCGGCGACGCCCTGCGCCGGGCCGGGGTCGTCGAGGCGATCTTCCTGTGCTGTGTGGCCGCCTGGCGCCTGGCACCGACCAAGCCCTGGCGTGAGACCGTCCGAGCCGGCGTCTCGCACCGCTGGGCCGCTACCGTGGCGTTCTCCACGGCCGTGGCCACCGTGGCCTCTATCCTGGTGCCGGCCATGCGCACGGTTCCCTCGCCCGGCTCCACCCTGTCCGTCCTGGAGGGGACCCCGCTGGCCCAGGCCCGTTTCTCAGGACGCATCGCCGACGTCGTCACCGCCTATGGTCCCAAGGCGCGTACTTTCGTGGAGACGAGTAAGGGCTTTTACGCCAAGGCGGACACCAACCTGCGGGCTGCCTGGAAGGCCGCCGAGCAGACTGAGGGCCTGGTGGATGTCACCGCCGTTGACGGAAAGGTGGACACCGAGGACCTGCAGGCCCGGGTCAGGGCGTCCTCCGCGAAGACCCTGGTGAAGGCCACTGATCCTGAGCCCGACGCCGCCCCGCAGCCGTCTGAGAGCCCGAGGGCCGCTGCGACGCCCTCGATCTCGGTGACCGGGGCCCGCTCAGTGTCCGAGCGCGGACGCAAGACCGCCGTGCTCACCACGGACCTGCACTGCAACCTCGATGTCATCGCCTTCTCCGGGGTCCTCGACCAGCTCTCGGGCGCCGATATCCACATGGATGACGGCGACCTGACGATGACCGGTTCGGATCCGGAGCGGGTGTGCGTCGACGCGCTGACCCAGGCGGTCCCGAGCTCGGCGAAGAAGGTCGCCACGATCGGCAACCACGACTCCGACGCCACCGCCTCCCGCCTGCGCTCCCAGGGGTGGACCGTCACCGACGGCTCGGTTCAGACGGTCGCCGGGATCACTGTCCTGGGGCACGATGACGCCGAGCGCACGACGGCGGCGGGCACCAAGCCCCGCAGCGGGGAGACCACCGAGAAGATTGCCTCCCGCCTGGCCACGACCAGCTGCGGGGGCACGCCGGTCGACGTCGTTCTCATCCACCAGCCCGCCACCTTCGACACGCTCACGAAGGAGGGCTGTGCGCCGCTGCTCCTGGCCGGTCACGTCCACGCCGAGCGGGGGATGACCACGGAAATCAGTCCCCGAACCGGCCTGCCCGTCACCGGGATCATCTCGGGGGCGGGCAAGGGTGGCACGTCACTGGGCGCGGTCACTGAGGACGCCTTCCTCCACGTCTTGTCCTTCGATGCCACCGGGGCGCTGGTGGCCTGGCGGGCGGTCATTCTTCACTCCGACGCCTCAGTGACGGTGGGGGCGTGGCGGCCCGTGCCCGGTATCGCCCCGGGACAGACGACGGCCACGATGGCGTCGACTCCGAGCCCGTCGGCGTCGGCCACCTCGGTGCAGGCACCGACCGAGGCTTCGCAGAGCGCGAGGCCTGAGGAGGCCACGCAGCCACAGGAGGGGGCCGAGGCTCAGGGGGAGAGCGATTCCTCGGACGGGTAGGGCGCAGGTGGCCGCATGTGGCATACGCTCTCGTCCTGACAACCCCCATGACGCCCAGAAGAACTGCTGACGCACCACCGGTGAGGAGACTGACGATGTCGCGCATGCCCACAGATGCCGAGATCGATGAGATGAGCGAGGAAGAGCTCGAGGCCTACCTGGGCTCCGCCCCCGCTCAGGAGCTCGACCGGCGCACCCGCCGCGATGCCGGCGAGGACTTAGCCGCGCGCCCGTCCTGGCTGCGGCGCTCCGGGGCCGAGCGGGGATTCGGCTGGCTGCTCACCGTGTGCGCGCTCATCGGGATCCTCGCCTGCTGGGAGCTCATCAGCGCCCAGCTCGACCTGCTGCGCAACCCGGACGCGGAGCTCGTCTGCGACGTCAGCCCTCTGGTGTCCTGCGGCGACTCCCTCAACGTGTGGCAGGGCAACTTGCTGGGAGTGCCGAACTCCTTCGTCGGGGCCATCGCCTTCGGGGCCCTGGCCGCGATCGGTGCGGTCCTGCTCAGCGGCGCGCGCCTGCCACGCTGGATGTGGTGGGGGCTCAGCGCCGGCAGCCTCGGCGGGATCGCCTTCGTCATCTGGTTCCTGTCCGTCTCCATCATGACCTTCGGCAAGCTCTGCCCCTTCTGCATGGTCATCTGGTCCGTCACCATCCCGGTGGCCGCCCACTCCTGGACCTGGGCCGCGGCCGGCGGGCACCTGGGGCTGCGCGACAACCTGGCGCTGGACGTGCTCAAGGCCCGCTGGTGGATCATGGCGGCGATGTACCTGGCGGTGGTCCTCACCATCGTCATCGCCTTCGGCGGCCAGCTGGCCAGGCTGTTCGGGTGACTGCGCCCATGGAGCGGAGGACTCCGAGCGGATCCGGCGGGAAGTCCTCGGTGGCGGGGGACTCGACCGTCACGCAGGACTACCTCAAGGTCGTGTGGGTCGCCAGTGAGTGGGGCGGCGCGGGCGCCTCCGTCACCGGCTTGGCCAAACGTATGGGGGTGGCGCCCTCGACCGCCTCGGAGAACGTGGCTCGCCTCGTGGAGGAGGGGCTGCTCGTCCACGAGCCCTACAAGGCCGTCACCCTCTCCGAGGAGGGGCGGCGCCGGGCCATGGGCATGATCCGCCGCCACCGCATCCTGGAGACCTACCTGGTCACTCGGCTCGGCTTCGGCTGGGACGAGGTGCACGCCGAGGCCGAGGAGCTTGAGCACGCCGTCTCCGAGCGGCTGCTGGAGAGACTCGATGCGGTCTTGGGGCACCCCACCCGTGATCCGCACGGGGACCCGATCCCCACGGCGGACGGCCGCCTCATCGTGCCCGACCTGGTGGGCCTGGAGACCCTGCCGGTGGGCTCCGACGGCGTCGTCGGACGGATCCAGGACGACACCGAGACGCTGCGCCGCCTGGAGAGGGTCGGCATCGGGCTGGACAGCCGGGTGCGGATCCAGGATCGGGGTACCGTGGCGCCGGCCGTGGAGGGCGGTGGCCGCCGTCGGGCTACCGTCATCACCCTGATGGACGACGACGCCTCACGCAGCGCAGGGCCCAAGGGTACTCCGGAGGCCGTCATCCCTGACGGCTCCCTGTGGCTGCTGGCCTGATCTGGGACAAGGGCCTGGACGGATCCGGGCGCGACTGGGGGACAATGGGGCCATGAGCACGATTTTCACCAAGATCATCGCCGGCGAGATTCCCGGCCGTTTCGTGTGGGCGGACGAGGTCTGCGTCGCCTTCGCCACCATTGAGCCGCACACTGACGGGCACGTCCTCGTGGTCCCCCGAGCCGAGGTCGACTCCTACGTGGATGCGCCCGACGACGTGGTGGCGCACCTGGCCGTAGTCGCCAAGCGCATCGGTGCCACGCAGGTGCGCGTCTTCGAGGCGCCCCGGGCCGGGCTCGTCGTGGCCGGATACGGCGTCGACCACCTGCACCTTCATGTGCTGCCGATCCGCTGCGAGGAGGACCTGTCCTTCTCCTCGGCCCGCCACCCCGAGGCCCCCGAGCTCGACGCCGCCATGGAGCGTCTGCGGACCGGCCTCATCGAGGACGGCTGGGGCGGGTTCGTGCCCGCGCAGATGGACAGCGCGGCGCTCGCGTAGCACCCCGAGGCCGCCCGCTTCGTCCTCGTCAGAAGGGTGGGGCTTGGTCGATGAGGGGTGCGAGTTGGAGGGTGTGGGTGGCCTGGGGGTAGGGGGTGGTCTCAAAGGCTCCGGGTTTGTGGCCGGGTTGGGGGCCGCGGGTCACGAGGCGGGCCCTGCCGCTGCGGCTGGTGTTGGTGCTGAGACTGGTGTGGTTGTGGGCCGGATTGTCGAGTGCTCTGTCAAGGGCCCGGTTGAGGCGGTTGAGGATGTCGGGGCTGATCTGCTTGCTTAGGTCCTTGGGTATGACGGTGCTGGGAACAAGGTGCTGGTGGGGGCCGACCCTCTTGGGGTGGCGGGTGATGGTGCCGTCTGGGTGGCGCTGGTAGACGGTCTTGTCGGGGGTGTGCCAGGACAGGGTCCCGCTGGCCTGGTCGCGGGTGAGGGCCCAGCCGGGGGTGTGCTTGAGGCGGTGGTGGGCCTCGCACAGGACCACGAGGTTGTCCAGGCTGGTGGTCCCGCCCTGGCTCCAGGCGGTGAGGTGGTCGATGTCGCAGCGCTCGGCTGGGGTCTGGCAGGTGGGGAAGACGCAGACCCGGTCGCGGGCGCGCACCAGGTCGGCTAGGCCCGCCGGGGGACGGTAGCGGGTGCGGCCCACGTCGATCACGACTCCGCTGACCGGGTCGGTGATCAGGCGCCTCCAGGTCCCACCGGCGGCCAGGGCCCAGGCAGTCATGGCCGGCACCGCCGCGCTGCGCGCCCCGATGCGCACCTCCGCGACCTCGACTGGTGTGGAGGACAACGGGGAGACGAACTGGGCGGTGGGCTGGGTGGTGGGAGCAACCGGGGCGGGTTCAGACAGATTCCTCCCGTTATGGCCGGGCAGACTTCTCCCGCCGCTCGGGGAGTCTGCGCTGTTGAGAGGCTCGAGCGTGGCGGTGGGGCTCTCGCCAGGGCCGGCTCCACCGGGCTCAAGACAGAGGGGGTCGTCGGGGCTCTCGCTGCCCCCAGGACCACAGCCCCCAGGATCGCCGTCCTGGAACCGGTTGTCTACAACGCTGGTGCCAGGGCGGAGAACGCCAGGGTCGTGAGCGGCGGCATCCTCTGGCTGGGCCAGGCCACCTGGGTCGGTCAGGCTGCTCAGAGGAACGGTGACGTTGACGTTGATGCGGATGCCTGCTGGCAGAGGAAGGTGGCCGGTGGCTGAGGGTGTCCACCAGGGGCTGTTCGATCCCACCAGGCCGCTCAAAGCGCCCAGGAGCCCTTCCAGAGGTACCCCGTCAGGCAGCAGCCGCCCTGGGGAAGGGGACTCAAGAGGAATCGAGGACGAGAGCACTGAACCCGGCTCACTCAAACCACCACCGCAGATACCGTCACCACCGCTGGCACCGATGCCGCTGCCGCTGCCGCAGATGCCGCCGCCGAGGCTGTACCCTCCGTGACAGTCGTTGTCGGTGCCGCCACCGCCACCACTGCTGTTGTCGTGGTTTGTGCTTGCGGGGGTGGTGGGGGCTTGCGTGGGCCTGTGGTAGGCGGCCTGCTGGCTGGTGCGCAGTGTTGAGAGGGTCATCGCGGTGATGGCATCGGCTCGCAGCTGCCCCAGGGTGCGCTTCTCGCCGCAGGCCCGCGCCGAAGCGGCGATCGCGTCCAGGGTGGCGTCCAGCAGCAGGGCGTCCATGGTCGGCAGCAGAAGCCGGACTTGGCAAAGGCCCTCTCCCGCAGGCCGGGGGCGTGACACGCACCGCCGCTCGGTATTGTTCTGGCTCCGCTCAGCGTGGCCGTCAGGGTCGATCTCCATCAGGGCCCGATCCAGATCCCGCCCCACCTGCGACACGCTCCGCCTGGGCGCCTGAGGTAGAACCTTGTCCTGGACCGCCAGCGCCACCAGAGTGGGTACGTCTTCCAGACGGCGGGTCACCAGGGACGCCTTCGCCGAGTCCAGGACCCCGCAGCGTTCCATGGCCTCGACCGGGGCGAAGCCCATGCTCATGAGGGCCTGGCCGTGATCCACCATCTGACCGGCCCGAGTCCGAGAGACGCCCAGGCGGGTGGAGAGCAGGCAGGTGGCATTGAACCGCCGCTCCTCATAACCCACCACCGGAGAGACCTCACCATGCGGGCCCCACTGGCCCGGGTGACTCGACAGCTCAGGGCACCCGGCCAGGCAGGCCGCCGCCAGGGCCTCGCCCCAGGTGGCCCAGGTCGCCAGGCGGCGGCAGGCCGCGGCCAGCTCCCCCAAACCCGACGCCCCCAGGCCGATCAGTCCCGAGGTGCTGGCCTCCTCCGCGCCCACCGTCCGGCGCTGTTCGGAGGCGGCCACCAGCGCCACGTCAGTACCCGACTCGTTGGTGAAGAGGGTCGGCACTGCATCCTCGTCAGCGGTGGCGCCCTCGTCGTCGGCGTCCTGGGCAGTCACCAGCAGGCGGGCCAGCAGCCCCTCCACCACTCCGGCCAGCGCTCCACCAGCGGCCAAGGATCCCAGCAGGCCCGCCACGTCCTCAGGGCAGGTCACAGGCTCCGGCGCCACGTCCCCGCCAGGCGCCCCCGACATCCCAACCGCATCATCGGCCGGGACGCGAGGAAGCACACCACCTTCGAACATATGTACAGTGTAGCAAGTGGTGCCCGCGCCCCGCACGCTGAAGCAGGCTCCAGAATCACTGGAACAGCAACGATTAGCCGCATATCTGGCGCCTTTATCACCGGCGCCTTCTCTCTCGGAGCCGGCCTGACGCCCGCCGAGACTGCTCGAACCTCGCTGGGCCTGGCCGACGTGACCGGTCTCGCCCGCCCGTGGGGCGGACGCCGCCGGGCCCCACAGCTGCCGGGCGATAGGCTGTGCCCCAGCACCAGGAAGCACGAGTAGGAAAAGAGCGCTGCCGCGATGTCAGAGAGAACCGCACCGGTCGAGTCCGACACCCCCTTCCGTTACACGGCGGAGCTGGCGGACTCCATCGAGACCGCCTGGCAGGACCGCTGGGAGGCCGAGGGCACCTTCAACGCCGACAACCCCGTCGGCGCTCTGGCCGGCCCCGGGGCGGACAAGGAGAAGTTCTTCCTGCTGGACATGTTCCCCTACCCCTCCGGCAAGGGCCTGCACGTGGGCCACCCGCTGGGCTACATCGCCACCGACGTCGTCGCCCGCTTCACCCGGATGACCGGCAAGAACGTCCTGTACACGATGGGTTACGACGCTTTCGGCCTGCCCGCCGAGCAGTACGCCGTCACCACCGGCCAGCACCCGCGCATCTCCACCGAGGCCAACATCGCCAACATGCGCCGCCAGCTGCGCCGCCTGGGCCTGTCCCACGACCCGCGCCGCTCCCTGGCCACCATCGACGTCGACTACGTGCGCTGGACCCAGTGGATCTTCCTGCAGGTCTTCAACTCCTGGTTCGACCCCGAGGCCCCGCGCCGTGACGGCCGCGGCAAGGGCGCGGCCCGGCCGGTGTCCGAGCTGCGCGACAAGCTCGCCTCCGGTCAGGTCCCCGTCCCCGGCGGCCGCGACTGGGACGCCCTGAGCGCCGCCGAGCAGGCCGAGGTCATTGACTCCTTCCGCCTGG
This sequence comes from Actinomyces acetigenes, assembly GCF_031296635.1. NCBI lineage: Bacteria > Bacillati > Actinomycetota > Actinomycetes > Actinomycetales > Actinomycetaceae > Actinomyces > Actinomyces acetigenes. The sequence continues at coordinate 112,563 of NZ_JASPFC010000002.1, read as the reverse complement.
CCTACGTCTCCAACGCCCCCGTCAACTGGTGCCCCGGCCTGGGCACGGTGCTGGCCAACGAGGAGGTCACCTCCGAGGGGCGCTCCGAGCGGGGCAACTACCCGGTCTTCAAGCGCAACCTGCGCCAGTGGATGATGCGCATCACCGCCTACGGCGACCGCCTCGCCGAGGACCTGGACACCGTGGACTGGCCCGAGAAGGTCAAGCTCATGCAGCGCAACTGGATCGGCCGCTCCGAGGGCGCCGAGGTGACCTTCGCCGTGCCCGGGGCCGGCCAGGGCGACCAGCAGGACGCGTCGCTGAGCGTCTACACCACCCGCCCCGACACCCTCTTCGGCGCCACCTTCATGGTGGTGGCCCCCGAGCACCCCATGCTGGGCGGCCTCCAGGCCTCCGGCTCGGTGCGCACCGAGGCCCAGATCGCCGACGCCGCCGCGGCCCTTTCTGTCCCGGCCGCCTGGCCCGAGGGCACCAAGGAGGCCTGGACCGGCGGCTACGCGACCCCCGCCGAGGCCGTGGCCGCCTACCGCGCCCAGGCCGCGGCGACGTCGGACGCCGACCGCACCGACGAGGGCCGGGTCAAGACCGGCGTCTTCACCGGCTTCTTCGGCATCAACCCCGTCAACGGGGCGAAGGTGCCGGTCTTCGTGGCCGACTACGTCCTCATGGGCTACGGGACCGGCGCCATCATGGCCGTTCCCGCCCACGACGAGCGCGACTACGCCTTCGCCACCAAGTACGACATCGACATCATCCAGACCATCGGCCCGGCCGACGACCCCCACGGCGTCGACCTGAGCGCCCAGGCCTACACCGGTGACGGCGTCGTCGTGAACTCCGCCCAGGGCGACCTGGACATCAACGGCATGAGCAAGGATGAGGCCAAGGCCACCATGATCGGCTGGCTGGAGGCCAAGGGCGCCGGCCGCGGCGCGGTCACCTACCGCCTGCGCGACTGGCTCTTCTCCCGCCAGCGCTACTGGGGTGAGCCCTTCCCGATCGTGTGGGACGAGGACGGCGGCGTCCACGCCCTGCCCGAGTCGATGCTGCCGGTCGAGTTGCCCGAGGTCACCGACTACTCGCCGCGCTCCTACGACCCCGACGACGCCGACTCCTCTCCGGAACCGCCGCTGGGCAAGGCCACGGAGTGGGTCGAGGTCGAGCTCGACCTGGGCGACGGCCCCCGGACGTACTACCGCGAGACCAACACGATGCCGCAGTGGGCCGGCTCGTGCTGGTACGAGATGCGCTACATCGACCCCACCGATGACAAGGCGCTCGTCGACCCGGTTAACGAGGCCTACTGGATGGGGCCGCGCCCGCAGGTCGGCAACACCTCCGGCGGCACCGACCTGTACGTCGGCGGCGTCGAGCACGCCGTCCTGCACCTGCTCTACTCGCGCTTCTGGCACAAGGTCCTGTTCGACCTGGGCCACGTCTCCTCCTCCGAGCCCTACCACCGCCTCTTCAACCAGGGCTACGTCCAGGCCTACGCCTATACCGACTCCCGCGGCCAGTACGTGCCCGCCGACGAGGTCGAGGAGGTCACCGCCGAGGACGGCACCACCAGCTACCTGTGGCAGGGGCAGCCGGTGCGCCGCGAGTACGGCAAGATGGGCAAGTCCCTGAAGAACATCGTCACCCCCGACGACATGTACGAGGCCTACGGCGCCGACACCTTCCGCGTCTACGAGATGAGCATGGGGCCGCTGGACGCCGACCGCCCGTGGGACACCCGCGCCGTCGCCGGCAGCCAGCGCTTCCTGCAGCGCCTGTGGCGCAACGTCGTCGACGAGACCACCGGCGAGCTGACGGTGACCGAGGAGAGCGCCGACGAGGAGACCCGCCGGCTCGTGGCCAAGACGATCGTGGGCGTGCGCGAGGACTACGAGGGGATGCGCCTGAACACGGCCATCGCCAAGCTTATCGTCCTCAACAACCACCTCACCGGGCTCAGTGCGGTCCCGCGCGAGGCCGTCGAGGCCCTCGTGCTCATGACGGCTCCCGTGGCCCCGCACATCACCGAGGAGATCTGGAAACGCCTGGGCCACGAGTACTCCCTGGCCCACGAGGACTTCCCGGTCGTGACCGATGAGGCGCTGCTGGCCGCCGAGAAGGTCACCTGCGTCATCCAGGTCAAGGGCAAGGTTCGCGACCGCCTCGAGGTCGACCCCGACATCTCCGAGGCCGAGCTGGAGAAGCTGGCCCTGGCGGCCCCCGGCGTCATCCGCACCCTGGACGGGCGTGGCGTGCGCAAGGTGATCGTCCGGGCCCCCAAGCTGGTGAGCATCGTCCCCGAGTGACCGGGGCAGGCTCTCCGACGGCGCCGCTCACGGCCGCGCCGCGGTAGCCCAGGAACAGCACGAGGGGCTGCACCAACCGAGACGGTTGGTGCAGCCCCTTACTCTGCGCCTGAGGAGGACAGGGGTGAGGAGTGCATAGAGACGACACCTTGGCCGGAAAGTCAGCAACAAGTAATCTTGTGCTGTGGAGCGGGACCCGCTTATCCTCGACAGCGCACATCGGCATGGTGTGTCGGATGAGGACATACTCCATGCACTGCGCTTCCCTGTTCGGCACTTCGTACAAGATGATTCGATGACGATGTTCATAGGCGCTGACAAGACTGGCATCCTCGTTGAGGTGGGTGTCATCGAATGGCACGGCGTCATTGCTGTTGCACATGCTATGCGCCCAGCTCGGTCCAAGTATCTGAGGTGAATCACGATGACTCGACGCACTATTGCAGACATCACAGCTCGCGCCGACGAGTTCGCCGACGCCTTCGAGAACTATGACCCCAAGCCCGGTGATCAGGATGCCCCGCTGCCACCGATCATGGCCGTCAAGCTTGCGGCGTGGCGCCGCGACACGGCCGAGCGTGAGCTTGCTGAAGCAGTGCACGCGGCGCGCAAGCAGCAACTGTCCTGGCGCGAGCTCGGTGAGGCGATGGGAACCAGTGGGGAAGCCGCTCGTCAGCGGTATAGAGCCGTAGCGCAATAGTGCAGCCAGGCATGTTCCACATCCGTCCGGGACACCTCGTGCTTCAGCGCCAACCGCCCAACCCTCATGTGTCACCTTTAGGCTGAGGATTGGTGCTGGTCAATAACGCACACGCGATATGGCGACAGGGGCTCAGCGGCGCCTGAGGGTGCCGAAGATGGAGCGCGTGATCTCGCGGGTGATCTGGCGGCCCACCGAGCCGATGGTCTTCTCGACCTCCCGCTGGCGGCGCTCGGCGGCCTTCTCCGCCTCGCGCTGGCGACGCTGGGCCTCCTTGACGGCCTCGCGCTCCAGGCGCTCGGCCTCCTTCTGACGCTGAGCCGCCTGGCGGGCGGCCTCCTTCTCCAGGGCCTTCTGGGCCGCGGCGTCGGCCTTGGCCTGCTCCTTGGCGGCCTGCTCGGCCTCCTTAGCGGCCTGTTCGGCGGCGCGGGCGGCCTCAGCGGCCTCGGCGTCGGCCTGGACCCGCTGAGCCAGCAGCTCATAGGCGGACTCGTTGTCCACACTCGTGGCGTACTTGGGTTTCAACGGGGAGGAGACCAGCACCTGGTTGACGGTGCCGCCCTGGGCCGGACCCATGACGGCGGCGGGCACGTTGATAACCACCGGGGCTACCGGCGCCGGGCGCCCCTTCTCATCGAGCACGCTGACGACGGCCTGGCCGGTGCCCAGCGACGTGAGCACCCGGCTGAGGTCCACCGGGCTGACCGGGAAGGTGGAGACCGCCTTCTTGAGGTTTGCGGCGTCGGCCGGGGTGTGGGCGCGTAGCGCGTGCTGCACCCGGCTGCCGAGCTGGGCCAGGACCTCGTCGGGAACATCCGTGGGCGACTGGGTGATGAAGACGATGCCCACGCCCTTGGAGCGGATGAGCCGCACCGTGCGCACCACGGCCTCCAGGAAGGCCTTCGAGGCGCCGGAGAACAGCAGGTGCGCCTCGTCGAAGAAGAAGACCATGGTGGGCTTGTCCGGGTCGCCGACCTCCGGCAGGGTCTCGAAGAGCTCGGCGAGCAGCCACATGAGGAAGGTGGAGAACAGCGTGCCCTGAGACTGGATGTCCGCCAGCTCCAGGGCTGAGATGACGCCGCGCCCATCGGGGGAGACCCGCATGAGGTCACGTACATCGAGCGCCGGCTCACCGAAAAAGGCCTCACCTCCGGCCGCCTCCAGGGCGGCGATCTCCCGCAGGATGACCCCGGCCGTGGCCGCAGAGACCCCACCGATGGTCTTGAGCTCCTCCTTGCCTGCTTCCGTGTTCGTCAGGTAGTCGACGACGGCACGCAGGTCCTTCAGGTCCAACAGGGCCAACCCCTGGCTGTCCGCCCAGTGGAAGACCAGCTGGAGGGCGGAGGCCTGCGTGTCGTTCAGGCCCAGGACCCGCGAGAGCAGGATCGGCCCGAACTCGGTGACCGTCGTGCGGATCGGGGTGCCGCTGATGCCTGCGCCGGAGTCCGACCCGCCGAGGTTGAACAGCTCGATGGGGAAGGACTGCCCCTTCCAGTCCTGACCGGTGGAGGCGATGCGCGAGGCGATCTTGTCATTGGAGGCTCCGGCCTCGGCCAGACCGGTCAGGTCCCCCTTGACGTCGGCCAGGAACACCGGGACGCCAGCGGCGGACAGTCCCTCGGCCAGGAGCTGGAGCGTACGGGTCTTACCGGTACCGGTCGCCCCGGCCACCAGCGCGTGCCGGTTGAGCAGCCCCAGCGGGATACCCACCGACAGGCCCTTGACCGCCGCGGGCTCACCGCCCGAGAGCGTGTCGAGGTAGGTGCCCACCGGCAGGGTGGGGGAGGAGAAGCTGTAGCCCGAACGCACCTGGGCGGTGTAGCCGGCCTCCTCGGCCTCCGTGCTCCCCGAAGTCTGCTCGGTCGCAGCGGCGGCCTCAGCCTGCGCAGGGGCCTGCTCCTGAACCGTCTCCTGGGGCCGCTCGTCAGTCTGCTCCACGGGCGAGGCCGGAGTAGCGGCGATGGCGGCGTCAAGGGCCGCCTGGGCGGCGGCCGCCTTGGCTGCGGCGGCTTCGGCGGCGGCCTGGGCGGCCTCGGCCTTGAGGCGTGCGATCTCAGCGGAATCGGTCATGGAGCCATCGTAAACGCCGAACCTGCCAGCGCGCAGACCAGGGCGTGGCGGTGCAGGTGGCGCCGTTCCTGACCGTGAGGGAGGCAGGTGCCCGGCAGACAAGGTAGCCTCGGGCCTCGATGGCGTTGGGAGCATACGTCCGATCCCACGCCTGCCCGTGTCCCCAGTGCCGCGAGGTTTACACGCCCCATGTTGCCCCCTGCGTCGTCGTTTCCGGAAGAACTTCCCCTTACGGGCCTGCTGCTTACACACCCGGACCACAGGATCAGGTGAGCGACGTGCGGATCGCCTTCTTCATCGACGACTACCTCCCCTCCGTCCACGGCGTGGCCACCTCCACAGCCACCTTCCGCGCTGCCCTGGAGCGCATGGGACACGAGGTCTACGTGGTGGCCCCCAAGGCCGAGGGCCATGAGGAGACCGACGACCACATCATCCGCCTGTCCTCCTCGCGCTACTACGTCTTCGACAGCCGCGAGGTCGCCACCATCTATCCCGGCCTGGCCCGGCGCTTCGACGCCTACGACTTCGACGTCGTCCACAGCCAGACTCAGTTCAGCCTGGGGGTCCTGGCGCACTGGGTGGCCAAGCGTCAGAACATCCCCCACGTCACCACCATCCACACCCTCTACACCGAGCTCATCGACGACTATCCGCTGGCCGTGGTCTCGGGCCTGTTGGCCCTGTCCGTCGCCTTTCCAGTGGCGCTCAAGTCGCTGCCGGTCCTTCCCCGCGTCCACCGGGAGACCATCAAGCACCTCAACAAGCGCGACATGAAGATGGCCCTGTCCCGTCAGGGGTGGCGCCTGACAGCGGCCTTCGCCAACAAGTGCGACGCCTGCCTGTCGCCTTCCCAACACCTGGCCAGGATCCTCATCAACGACGGCGGGCTGACCGTCCCCTGCATGGTGCTGCCCAACGGGCTGGACTCTTCCCGTTACCGCAGTGCCCGCGCCGCCGACTCGCCGATCCCCAAGGCCCCCGGTGAGAAGATCATCATCTGCGTGGCTCGCCTCAGCCCGGAGAAGCGGCAGATGACGCTCATCGAGGCCATGCCCCATCTGGCCGACCTGCCGGTCAAGCTGGTGCTCGTGGGCCCCGGACCCTCCCAGGAGGAGCTGGGGCGGCGTGCCGAGGAGCTCGGGGTGGCCCACCGGGTGATCCTGACCGGTGCGCGCTCGCCGGAGGAGGTCGCCGTCCTGCTCAAGCAGGCCGATGTCTTCTCCCTGGCCTCCTACCACTTCGACAACCAGCCCATGGTGTTCCTGGAGGCCGCCGCCTGCGGGCTGCCGATCGTCTACTGCGATGAGCGGATGACCGAGTGCCTCACCGAGCGCAACGCGATCCTCACCGACGGCATCGAGGGGGAGGACTTCGCCCGGGTCTTCGCCTCCCTGCTCTTCGACGACGCCCGGCTCGCCGAGCTGTCCGACGGGGCCCTGGAGGTGGCTCAGCAGTTTGACTCCGAGACGATGACTAAACGGCTCATCAACCTCTACGAGGACCTCCTGGTCTCTTATCGCTGAAGGTCCGCGAGCCCTGAGCGAGCAATGACGCACGGCCCGGGGCACGCAGGCGGCAGTCACAGCACCCGCGGCAGCCGCAGCGTGCGGCGCCTTGCCGGTGAGCGAGCGGCTTGCCGATAAGGTATGCCACATGTCGCTCGCCGTCGTCACCGACTCCGCCGCCTGCCTGACGGAGCCCCTCCTGCGTGAGCGCGCGATCGAGGTGGTGCCGCTGCACGCCATCCCCGCTGAGAACGGTGAGCCCGGGACCACCTCCCGGCCCAGTGTCCAGGAGCTGGCGGACGCCTACCGGCGCGCGGCCAGCAGGGCCGAAGAGGTCCTGGCCATCCACATCTCCTCGGCCCTTTCCGGCACCATGGACAACGCCCGCATCGCCGCCGCCCGGCTCGAGGCCGACTACCAGGCCGACAACAACGCCCCGGGCCCGAGCACGGGGCGTCGTCGCCCGCAGTGGCTGCGCGTCGTCGACTCCGGCACCAGCTCCGGCGCCCTGGGGCTCGCGGTGCTGGCCGCCGCCGGCGCCCACGACGCCCGTCGCGGTGCCGCCCTGGCTCAGGCCAGCACCGCCCGCTCCTGTCAGCTCTTCGTCGTTGACGACCTGGGGCGCCTGGCACGCTCGGGAAGGATCGACCGCACCACGGCCCGCCTGGACGGCGTGCTTGGAATCCGCCCGGTCCTGGCCCTGACCCGCGACGGGATCCGCACGCTGGAGATCGTGCGTGGTGCGGCCCGAGCCAGGCGCCACCTCATCGCGCAGGCCGTCCGCGTCGCCGGCGGCACCGCCCTGTCCGGCCCCAGGCGCCCCGCCGACCCGGTGCGCCTGGTTATCCAAGGCGACGACGCCGACAAGCTGGCGCTGCTCGAGACCGATCTTCGCCAGGCCATGGAGGAGGCAGGCGCCAAGGTCACCGAGGTCCTCACCCTCCCGGTCGACGAGGCCACGAGCACCCACGTGGGCCCCGGCGCCCTCGGCATCGCCGTCGCCCCGGACCTGAGGACCCACTGAGCCAGGGCCGACGACGCAGCCCGGTTGCCACAGGCCGCCAGACGCCAGTGCTCTCCACAGAGCAGACGACCTCCCCATGCGCCGCACGACCCCAGTCCCTACCGTCGTGGACATGGGAGCCAGACGGAGCCGTACGCACAAGTCCTTGGACGACCTTGTGCGTCTGGCCTGCTCAACCGACCCCGAGGAGCCGGTGCGTCGGCCACGCCGCCTCGCGATCGCGCCACGAGCCGCGATCATCGCCGGCTCCGCCCTCCTCATCCTGGCTCTCGCCCTGGCACTGAGGGCCGTAATAGTCTCCACCAGCGCCGGCGCCAGCGCCAGCGGTCAAGCGGCCCCGGCCGCCGCGGCAGGGGCCTCCGCGGCGATGCGGCCACCACCCGCCGGGACGGCCACGAGTCCAGCCATGAGACCAGCCACTGCGCCTGCCGCGGGATCAGCGGCAGGACCAGGCGGCTTGAGCGCGACATCGGGCAGCGTCGTCGTGCACGTGACCGGGGCAGTAAGCAGCCCGGGAGTGGTGACCCTGCCCCCGGGCAGCCGCGTCACCGATGCCATCAACGCCGTCGGAGGAGCCAGTGCGGACGCCGACACCGAGCAGCTCAACCTCGCCCGGGTCCTGACCGACGGCGAGCAGATCCGGGTCCCGCGCATCGGCGAGGTCCTGCCCAACCCCGCACCGCAACCCGGTGGGGCCGCCACCCCCAGTGTGGGAACAGCCCCGGGGAAGACCAACGGCGACGCATCCGGGACGATCAACATCAACACGGCCTCCGCCTCCGAGCTGGAGAAGCTGCCCGGCATCGGCCCGGCCCTGGCCCAACGGATCGTCGAGTACCGCGACTCCCACGGGCCCTTCGCAAGCGTCGACGCCCTCACCGACGTCCCCGGCATCGGCAAGGCCAAGCTCGAGGGCCTGCGAGAACAGGCCACCGTATGAACGAGAACCATGGTGGCAATGACGGGGACAGCCCCAGGGCCCCGTGGGACGACCCCGCGCTGTATGCGCGACCGTGCCAGGAACAGGGCCGCAACCGGCACCGAAACCGGCACCGGCACCGGCACGCCACCTCCACCAAGGCCCCCGAGGCCCTGGACCTGCGCCTGCTCGCCCCCGCGGCCACCTGCTGGGCCGGCGCCTGGTGGGCCGTCGGACGTGAGGCAGCAGATGCCTGGAGAGGCCCCCTGCTCCTGGCCTCGGGGTGCACCGCCCTGGCTGCGCTGCTCGTGGTTCCCGTCCTGCGCTTCCGGCCACCGCGCCACCGGGCCGACCCGCGTCCCGGAGCCCCCGACCACGACCCCAGGGCAATGGGAACCCTCAGCGCCAGCCTGCTCGTGTGCGCCCTGTGCGCCGCGACGGTCCTGACCATCAGCGCCGCCCACCTGTGGGCCCGCCAGCGCGACCCGCTGACCGCGGCAGTGGCCTGCGGCCAGCCGGTCACCCTCATCGGCACCGTCTCCCAGCAGCCGCGAGTCTCGGCCACCAGCCGCTCCACCCTGGTCATCACCGCCCTCGACGTCGAACAGGTGGACACGCGGGCCTCCACTCTGAGCGCCACCGTCCTGGGCGACAAGCAGTGGCTGAGCCTGCCCATGGGAACCCGCGTCCAAGTGCGCACGCGCCTGCGCCCCACCGACCCCGGCCGCGCCGAAGCGGCCATCATCCCCAAGCGCGCCGGCCTCACCGTTCTTGGCCCGCCCAGCGGGATACTCGGGGCCGTCACCTCCGTCCGTGCCGGTCTCGCCCAGGCTGTCGGGGCACCGGGCACTGGGGTACCGGGCGCAGCAGGAGCGGGGGAGGAGACGGGGTTCTGGCCGCCAGGGGCCCGCAGCCTCGTACCCGGTGTCGCCCTGGGCGACGACCACGCCCTGCCGGCCCAGCTGCGCGAGGACATGCGCACCGTCTCCATGACGCACCTGACCGCCGTCTCCGGGCAGCACGTCGCCATCATCCTGGGACTGGGGCTGGAAGCCCTCGGGGTGCTGCCCCGACGGTGGCGAGCACTGCTCGGAGCGGTCCTGCTGACTGCTCTCGTCATCCTGGTGCGCCCGTCGGGCTCCGTGCTGCGCGCCGCCACCATGGGGGCCGTCATGCTGCTGGGCGTCGTCGCCGGCAGGCGCGCCGCCTCCGTGCCCGCCCTGTGCTCCGGAGCCATCGTTCTGCTGCTCATCGACCCCTGGCAGTCCCGCGACTACGGCTTCGCACTGTCCGTGGTGGCCACCGCCGGAATCGTCATCGGCTCCAAGCCGGTCGCGGCCCGCCTCTCGCGTCGTCTTCCCAGGTGGCTGGCCGCCGCCGTGGCGCTGCCGCTGGTGGCCCAGGCCGCCTGCGGGCCGATCCTCATCCTCCTTCAGCCCTCGGTGGGGGCTTGGTCGGTGCCCGCCAACCTGCTCAGCGAACCGGCCGCGGTCATCGCCACCATCAGCGGGCTCCTGGCGGCACTGGTCGCTCCGGCCTGGCCCACTGCTGCCGCCGTCATCGCCTGGCCGGCGCTCGCGGCCTGCTCCTGGATGGTGTGGGTGGCCGGCTTCTTCGCCCACCTGCCCGGCGCTACCCTGCCCTGGCCGGAGGGCCTGACGGGAGCCCTGGCACTGGGGGCCTGCGAGATCGGGCTCCTGCTCGCAGTGGCTCCCCGCACCCGCCGCGCTCTGCTGGAGGGAGTCAGGGGGTTGACGTGGCCCGCTCGTGGCAGGCTTGCCCCATGGCAGCGACTCGAACCTCCCGCCCTCGGGGCCCTCGCAAGGCACCGGCTGGACTGCGCTGGGACCAGGCCCAGCTGGCGCCGATCGTTCTCATCCGCGCCGGCGAGGAGGTCCTCGCCGACCGAGCGGTGAGGAGTCTGCTGGCGCAGGCCAAGGCCAAGGACCCCACCACCGAGATCACGCGCCTGGAGGCCGCCACCTACGAGCCCCACCAGCTCGACACCCTCGTGTCCCCCTCCCTGTTCGGAGAGCCCCGGCTCGTCTACGTCCCCGCCCTGGAGCAGATGACTGACGCCCTGCTGAGCGATCTCATCGCCTACGTGGGCGCCGCCGACCCCGAGGTCAGCGTCATCCTGCGCCACAACGGGGGCCAGCGGGGCAAGCGCCTGCTGGACGCCATCAAGGCCTCGCCCTACCCGACCATCCAGTGCGAGGCCGTCAAGAGCGCCAAGGACAAGTCCTCCCTGGTCGCGGCCGACGTGCGCCGCGCCGGGCGGAGCATCGCCCCCGAGGCCGTCGGCGCCCTCGTCGACGCCCTGGGCAGCGACCTGCGCGAGCTGTGCTCCGCCGTCGACCAGCTCCTCGCCGACACTCAGGGCACCATCAGCGTCGACCACGTGCGCACCTACTACGCCGGGCGCATCGAGGCCACCGGCTTCACCGTGGCCGACGCCGCCGCAGCCGGCAACACCCCGGCCGCCATCACGGCCCTGCGCCACGCCGTGGCCACCGGCACCGACCCGGTGGCCATCGTCGCGGCTCTGGCCATGAAGGTGCGCCAGCTCGCCAGGGTCGCGGCCGCCGGGGGGCGGCGCATGAGCCCCGCCGAGCTGGGCATGGCCCCCTGGCAGGTGGACCGGGCCCGCCGTGAGCTCCAGGGCTGGTCCGACGACGCTCTGGCCGCCTCGATCCTGGCCGTGGCCCGGGCCGACGCCGAGGCCAAGGGGGCCAGCCGCGACCCCGTCTACGCCGTCGAGCGGGCGGTCCTGACGATCTGCAACGCCCGTCGCGCCGGCAGCCGCCGGCGCTGAGGCCATCCTCAGCCTCGCATGGCGGCCAGCGTGAGTGCCGTGGACATGGCCGCGCACGCCGCCTCGTAGCCTTTGTCCTCCTCCGCGCCCGGTCCGCCGCAGCGGGCCAGCGCCTGGGCCTCGTCGTCGCAGGTGAGCACGCCGAAGCCCACCGGCACCCCGGTGTCCAGCGCCACCCGACTCAGCCCGTCGGTCGCGGCCCGGCACACGTAGTCGAAGTGCGGGGTGCCGCCGCGGATGACAACGCCCAGCGCGACGACAGCCTCGGCACCGCCTTGCGCGGCGGCCGCGGCGAGGACCGGCAGCTCGAAGGAGCCCACCGCCCGGACGACGCTCGCCTGGGCTCCGGCCTCCTCGACGGCGCGCAGCGCCCCGGCGACCAGGCCCCCCATGATGCGCTCGTGCCACTGGGCGGCCACGACTGTCACCCTCATGCCCTGCGCGTGAGGTGCGCTCTGCTCAGGTGCCCCAGATCCGCTCATCGTTCCTCTCCTTCGTTCTCGTCACTCGTGTGCCAGGTTTCGTCGTCGGCCCTCGCCTCGCCGGGCGGGGATCCAACGCCGGACCTGATGGGATCGAGCCCGGTGAGCAGATGGCCCATGCGGTCGCGCTTGGTGCGTAGGTAGTTGAGGTTCTCCCCGTTGGCGAAGGTCGGTGTCGGCGTCATGGAGCGGACGCTGACGCCATAGTGCTCCAGGCCCGCGACCTTGTCCGGGTTGTTCGTCATGAGCTCGACCGAGCGCACGCCCAGGTGGCGCAGCACCTGGGCGGCGGTGGCGTAGCTGCGGGCGTCGGCCGGCAGCCCCAGCGCGACGTTGGCGTCGAGGGTGTCCATACCCTCCTCCTGCAGCGCGTAGGCGCGGAGCTTGTCGATGAGCCCGATGCCGCGCCCCTCATGGTCGGAGGCGTAGACGAGGACCCCGCGGCCACGGGCGCTGATCGTCTCCATGGCGGCGCGCAGCTGCGGCCCGCAGTCACAGCGCAGGGAGGACAGGACGTCGCCGGTCAGGCAGGCGGAGTGGACTCGGGTGAGGACGTCCTCACCGTCCGCGATGCGGCCGCACACGAGTGCGAGGTACTCGGTGCCGTCGACCCTGCTGCGCAGGGCGTGGGCGGTGAACTCCCCGTGCGCGGTGGGCAGGTGCGCTGAGATGACCTCCTCGACGAGCTCCTCGTGCAGCCACCGGTAGCGCTCCAGGTCACTGATCGAGATCATGGGCATGGCGTGGGCGTCGGCGAGCTCACGTAGCTGGTGCCGACGCGCCATGGTGCCGTCGTCGTTAATGACCTCCACGAGGACCCCCACGGGCCGGTTGCCCGACAGGCGCATGAGGTCGACGGCGGCCTCCGTGTGACCGCGGCGCGTGAGGATTCCGCCCTCGCGCGCCCGCAGGGGGAAGACGTGGCCGGGGCGGACGAGGTCGCCTGGAGCTGAGCCCGGGTCCGCCAGGACGCGGACGGTGCGTGCCCGGTCGGCGGCGCTCACACCCGTGGTGATGCCGGTGCGGGCGTCGGCGCTCAGCGTGAAGGCCGTCCTCTTGGGATCGGTGTTGTGCTCGGTCATCATGGGGATGCCCAGGCGGTCGAGCTCCTGGCCCGCCATGGGGGCGCAGATGATGCCGGTCGAGTGCCGGATCGCGAAGGCCAGCTGCTCGGTCGTGGCGCTCTGCGCGGGCAGGATGAGGTCCCCCTCGTTCTCCCGGCTCTCATCGTCGACGACGATGACCGTCCGGCCCTCGCGCAGGGCGGCAAGTGCGTCCTCGACGCGGTTCATGCGTGTGCTTGGGGATGCGCTCCTGGTGCTCAGCATGTCTGCTGCCCCTCCTGGCTCGGGCGGGCGCCCAGAAGACGCTCAGCGTACTTGGCCAGGACGTCGACCTCGAGGTTGACCCGTTCTCCGGGCCGCCTCGTGCCCAAGGTCGTGCGTCGCAGCGTCTCGGGAATGAGCCCGACGCTGAGCGACGCCTCCGCTCCCGGCACGGGGGAGACGTCGAGGGTGTTGGGGGCGTCGACGACGTCGACGACTGTCAGCGACACTCCGTCGAGGGCGACCGATCCCTTGACGGCGACGTAGCGGGCGATCTCCTGCGGCAGGCTGATGCGTAGGAGGTCCCAGTGCTCACCGCGGTGGTGGTCGAGGACCTCGGCGGTGGCATCGACGTGCCCCTGGACGATGTGCCCGCCGAGCCGGTCGCTGGCGCGCAGGGCGCGCTCGAGGTTGACCGGGTCTCCCGGCGCCTGGGAACCCAGGGTGGTGCGCGTGAGAGTCTCGGCCATGAGGTCGGCGGTGAAGGTGCTCCCGTGCACGGCGGCGACCGTCAGGCAGCACCCGTTGACGCTGACGGAGTCGCCCAGGCTCACGTCCTGGGTGACGGTGGGCGCCTCGACCGTCAGCCGGGCGCTGTCCTCGACGGTCTCGAGCCGGACGACGCGCCCGAGCTCCTCGACGATTCCGGTGAACATCAGTGACTCTCCTCGGTTGGGGTGTGGGCAGGGGGAACGTCGTTGGCCTCCAGGTCACCGCAGAGGCGGACGGCGAGCTCGTCACCCGCGCCGAGGACCTCGACGCGGGGGTGACTCAGCCTCAGGGCGTCGGTGATCGTCGCCGCCCCGAAGTCGGCGAGGGCGGCCGGTCCCGCGCCCAGAAGCGCGGGGGCCGTGTAGGCGACGACCTGGTCGACGAGGCCGGCGCGCAGGAAGGCGGTCGCGAGGGTCGGGCCTCCTTCGAGCAGGACATGGCGGATCTCGCGCTCGGCGAGGACGGCCAGGACGGCGCGCGGGTCGTGGTCGGGCAGGAGGAGGTAGTGGTCGTCGGCGAGCACCCTGGAGGTGGCAGGCAGACTCCTGGAGCCGACGACGACGCGCAGCGGCTGGAGGTGGGCCGGTGCGGGCTGACATGCCTCGTCGCGGACGGTAAGGGCGGGGTCGTCGGCGAGGGCGGTGCCGGTGCCCACCATGATGGCGTCGCACTGGCGGCGCAGGCGGTGGGCGTCGTGGCGGGCCGCCACCGGGGTGATCCACTGGCTGGTGCCGTCAGCGGCGGCGATACGGCCGTCGAGGGTGGCGGCGAGCTTCCACGTCACCATGGGGCGTCCGCGGGTCACGGCCAGGAGCCACGGGCGGTTGAGACGCGCGGCCTCCTGGGCGCACAGCCCACGCCGTACCCGCACGCCGGCGGCCTCCAGCGCCGCCGCGCCGCCTCCGGCCTGCTCGGTCGGGTCGTCCTGGGCGTAGATGACCTCGGCCACGCCGGCGTCGAGGAGCGCCTGGACGCACGGGCCGGTGTGGCCCTGGTGGTTGCACGGCTCGAGGGTGACCAGGACGCTCGCTCCTCGGGCGGAGGCGCCCGTCGCAGCGAGGTTCGCCAGTGCGTCGACCTCGGCGTGGGCGCTGCCGGCGCCACGGTGATGGCCCTCGGCGAGGATGTCGCCGTCGGGGGAGAGGATGACGCAGCCGACCCGGGGGTTGGGGCCGGGCGGGGCGTCGGGGGAGGCCGCGGCCCGTAGGGCGCGCTGCATCGCGGCCGTCTGCACGGTGGTGAACGAGGTCATCCGGTCCTCTCCCTCGGGTGCGCTGGGGAGAGACACCGCCATGGTCGACCGCCGGGTGCACGGCACCGGGCGAGGCATGGTGTGTCCCGTGTGCGCTTCCCATCCGGACTCTCACCGTCGGTCCAGGAGTTCCACCTGGTCAGCCGGCCGCTGGATGCGACCGGGTCGCGGACTGTCACCGCCGGTTCGGACTTTCACCGACCCCAGAGCACACGAGCTCATCTCGTTGGGGAGAATGTACCGCGCGCGAGTGCGTTCAGTCACCTCTGCGCATCTATGTTGACCATCCACACCTCGGCAGGGTGTCCGGGTGCGGGCGCACCGCGGGAGGGTGGCCCGCACCGGGCCTCACTTCTTGCGGTACAGGGACTTGGTGGCGTAGACGGGCTCGTTGGTGACCTGCACGCCCAGGGCGCGGAAGATGCCCTCGTCCACCGGGCCCAGGATCGTGGAGGTGTGGACCTCGCAGCCCCGCAGCGTCTCGAGCTGGTCGAGGGCCTTGCGGGCGTTGTCGTCCCCGTTGGCGGACACGGCCAGGGCAATGAGCACCTCGTCGGTGTGCAAGCGCGGGTTGCGGCTGCCC
The DNA here is from genome assembly GCF_031296635.1 of Actinomyces acetigenes. NCBI lineage: Bacteria > Bacillati > Actinomycetota > Actinomycetes > Actinomycetales > Actinomycetaceae > Actinomyces > Actinomyces acetigenes. The sequence continues at coordinate 97,090 of NZ_JASPFC010000002.1, read as the reverse complement.
AGCTCCTGTGTCTTGAGCCTCTGGATGGGTTCGATGGAGGCCGGGGCCAGCAGGTTGATGTGGTCATCGATCCCGGCCAGGAGCTTGAGGGCGTTGAGCAGCATCGCAGAGGAGCACCCCAGCAGGGCGGAGGTCTTGCCCGTCACGATGCGCCCGTCGGGCAGCTCGATCGCCGAGGCCGGCTCGCCGGTGGCCTCAGCTACCTCCAGCGCGGGCCGTACGACGGGGCGGTCCTCCTTGCTCACCCCTACCTTGGCCATGAGCAGCCCGATCCGCTGGGACTGGACGGGGGCGATGACTTCGCGCTTCTCGGCAACCAGGGCCCGGTAGTAGCGGCGGATGATCTCCTGGCAGGCGGCCTGCCGGCAGGCCTCGTCGTCGCTGATGCAGTTGCCGGCCATGTTGACGCCCATGTCCGTGGGGGAGGCGTAGGGTGAGGAGCCCAGGATCTCCTCGAACAGGCGGCTCAGGACCGGGAAGACCTCGACGTCGCGGTTGTAGTTGACGGTCTGGACGCCGTGGGCCGCCAGGTGAAAGGGGTCGATCATGTTGACGTCGTCGAGGTCAGCGGTGGCGGCCTCGTAGGCGATGTTGACCGGGTGGTCCAGGGGCAGGTTCCAGATCGGGAAGGTCTCGAACTTCGCGTAGCCCGAGGAGATGCCCCGCTGGTGGTCGTGGTAGATCTGGGACAGGCAGGTGGCCATCTTGCCGCTGCCCGGGCCGGGGGCGGTGACGACCACGAGGTCCCGTTTGGTCTCGATGTACTCGTTGCGCCCGTAGCCCTCCGCCGAGACGATGCGGGCGACGTCACCGGGGTAGCCGGGGATGGGGAAGTGACGGTAGACCGTGATGTCCAGCGCCTCCAGCTTGCGCTTGAAGTCGTGGGCCTGGCGGTTGTCATCAGTCCACTGGGTCACGACGACGCTACCCACGTAGAGCCCGTAGCTGCGGAAGGCGTCGATGTGGCGCAGCAGGTCGTCCTCGTAGGGGATGCCCAGGTCCGCGCGGACCTTGTTGCGGGCGAGGTGCTTGGCGTTGACCGCCATGACGATCTCGACCTCGTCGGCCAGCTCGGCGAGCATGACGATCTTGTTGTCCGGGGTGAAGCCCGGCAGCACGCGCGAGGCGTGCATGTCGTCGATGAGCTTGCCGCCGAACTCCAGATAGAGCTTGCCGCCGAACTGGGCGCGGCGCTCCGCGATGTGGCTGGACTGCATCCGCAGGTACTTCTCGCGGTCGAATCCGATGCGCAATGGGCTCTCCTTGAAGCGGTCTGATGAACGAGTGGAGGGGATGGAAAAGAGAGGAGGGCGCCTCCCCGGAGGGAGGCGCCCTTCAGATGCTCACTGCTGCGGTGGCCTCAGAGGGAGGCGACGCGCTTGGCGAGCTTGGACTTGCGGTTGGCGGCCTGGTTCTTGTGGATGACGCCCTTGGAGACGGCCTTGTCCAGCTTGCGGGAGGCGGCCTTGAGGTGCTCGAGTGCGGCGTCCTTGTCACCGGCCTCGACGGCCTCGCGCACGCGGCGCACGTAGGTCTTGAGCTCGGACTTGACGGACTTGTTGCGCAGGCGGGCCTTCTCGTTGGTCTTGATGCGCTTGATCTGGGACTTGATGTTCGCCACGGTGAAACTTTCTCGCGTCTGATTGGTCGATGGCCGGAGAGAGGGTTCGCGCCACGGGCTGACATGAGGTGGTGGGGCACCTGGCTGACCCGGTCGCCGGACCCCGCAGCCGGCCAGGCCAGAGGTCCAGTAGGCGACTGTATCATTCAGGTTCTCCGTGCCCCCAGGCGCGAAGCGGGGTCGAGGCGTGAGGTGCATCGCCCCATGAGCCTCTGCGCTCAGACCGTGCTGCGGAGGCGATCAGGAGTGGTGGTGGCGCAGGGCGGCCACGACGCCGTCGAAGACCTCCCGGTTCATCGTGGCCCCCTCTCGGCGCACGGAGGCCGGCTCCACCAGGAGCAGACGGTCCAGGCGCACCTCGCTGGGGCGGCCCTGACGGTCCCAGGCGCCGGTGCCGACGTCGTGCCAGAAGCGGCCCCAGCGCGCCTCCTGGGCGGCGTCGCGGTCGTGGTCCTTGCTCGTCATCTGGGCCACGACCAGGCGGCTCTCGTGGCGAGCCAGGACCAGGACGGGCCGGTCCTTGCCCTGGGTGGGATCCTCCTCGAAGGGCACCCAGGCCCACACCACCTCGCCGGGGTCGGCGTCGCCGTCCGGGTCGGGGGAGTAGCTGAAGGCGGGCAGCCCCAGGGCGGAGACGTCGTAGACGCTGACACCTCGCGACGAGGGGGCCGCCGACGACTTGGGGGTGCGGGACTGCGCAGGCTCAGCGGAACCGGATGGCGTGCTGCCGGACGTGCCGGACGGCGCCGAGGGCTTCTGAGCAAGTGCGTCGGAGGCGGCGTGCCCGAGCAGGGTGAGGATCCGGTTGAGAAGGCTGGCCATGGGCGCCACCCTACCGTCGGACGGGATGGGGCGGCCGCCGCAGGCTCACGGCGGCAACCAGCACCACCGGTGGCCCCGCCCCGAAGCAGGAGGAGGACCACCGGAGGCGCCGGCGAATGCGCCGATGATGCGTGCACCCGCAAGGCCCGCACCGTGAAGGTGCTAGTTCCCGGTGCGCGTCACGGGAATGCAGATCGCGTGGGTCCCGGCCTCGGTGCCGCCGTAGCTGCCGTCGACGTCGATCTGCATGGTCAGTCCCTGGGAGGGGTCCTGGGGGTCGCAGGTACCCAGGGACTTCCAGGTGTCCTCGGTGACCGCCTCGGCGTTGACCTGGTAGGTGCTGGTGAAGGTCATCGTGGTTGACGAGTGGGCGTTCAGGGAGGCTCCGGTGCGCAATGACAAGGAGCCGTCATCCTGAAGGGCATAGCTGTCCGGGCCGACCCACCGCGGGGTACCGGTACCTGTGACGCTCTTGAGGGTGAAGCCGGCGGGGATCCGGGGGCGCAGGACGATATCGGAGCTGCTCCCCCCGGCGTCGGTGTTGTTGGTGAAGGTGATGGTGTAGCCGACCTCGACCTCGTAGGTGCCGGTGGGGGCGGCCTCGACCAGGAGATCCGTGGGATGAGTCTCCACCTCAACCACCGGCCGGTCCTTGGTGTAGTCGCTGGAGAAGGTCTGGTTGCCGGTGGTCAGTGCGGTCTTGACCCGGTTGCGTCCCGTGACGCCGGTCAGGTCGACCTGGCAGGTGATCTCCTTGCCCTGGGGGACCTTCGCTGTACCGCTGGAGACGGTGAGGTTCTCGGCCGGTCCCGTGGCGGAGACGACCTTGCCTCCGACGGCGGTCAGGTCGCAGGTCAGGGCGCCCACCTGGGCCTGTCCTCTGGACCTGCCGGCGGAGATGGTGAAGTCCGACAGGGGAGTCGTGGAGTCATTTCGCGCCGTCATGGTGAAGCGGGCGGCGTCCTTGGCGGCCCCATCGACCCTGACGTTCTCAACGGACACGGTGGCGTGAGCCTCGCTGGCAGCGGGCTTGTTCGCCGTGACAGTGGGCTGAAGAATCGCGTTGCGCGTCGAAACCTCGATGGTGGGCGAGAAACGGTAGCTGCGCGCGTCCGCACCGGGAGCCGCCACCGTGGTCCCCAGGTCCAGATCGAAGTAGCTGTTCTTGTCCCAGTAGGTGAAGAAGTTGACCTCATAGGTCAGGCTCAGGTGCTCAGGAGTGCAGGAAACGGCTTTGACCGAGCCGATGGACTCGTTCAGCAGCGGGTTGTACAACTCAGAGATGGAGCTCAGCTCGGAGTCCGCCATCAAGCTCGGGGGCTCACCGCCGCCGTTGTCGATGTAGAAGGAGCTGGTCCCGGCCACCTCATCGCCGCTCTGGGAGGGACAGGACCAGGTCCACTGACCCGGCACGGAGTCGGCCTCGATGGTGACGTTCGTGGAGCTCTTCGGGGCAATGGCCGATGGGATGCGGACCCTCCAGCTCAGACAACCCTCGGCATTGCCGGAGCCATGGCAGCCGGCGCCAGCCGTGTGGTAGAGCCCCTCCACGGTGATGTCGGTATCAGCGGATGCCGGGGCGGCGACGGCTGCGGCGGCGAGCAGGGGAAAAGCCAGGGCGATGCGCAGGAGGCGCCGCCACGGACGAGCGGGTGGGGAGGATGGGAAGTGCATGAGCACGCCTTTCGGTGAGGTGAATGGAGCATTGGATTCCCGTTGCAGGAGAAAGTCATATGAAGGTCGGATAGGTGAGGTACTCACCTATCCGACCTTCAACCAGCCGGGCTGATCGACCTGTGCTCGTGCTCAGTTCTTCGTGCGCGTCACGACGGTGCAGGCCGAGTAGGTGCCGGGCTCAACCCCGTCGCTGCCGACGACGTCGATCTGGGTGGTCAGTCCCTTGGAGGGGTCCTTGGGGTCGCAGGTGCCCAGGGACTTCCAGGTGTCCTCGGTGACCGCCTCGGCATTGACCTGGTAGAAGGCGGTGAAAGTCATCGTGGTCGAGGAGTGGGCGTACAGGGTGTCGCTCGTGGACAGGGGTATGGAGCCATCGGGCTGGAGCGCGTAGTCGTCCGGGCTGATCCACCACGGGACGCCACTGTCCAACACGTACATGAAGCTGAAGCCGGCCGGGATCGGGGGGTGCAGGACGATATTGGAGGTGTGGCCGTCGGCGTCGGTGGTGTTGGTGAAGGTGACGGAGTAGCCGACCTCGACCTCGTAGGTGCCGGTGGGGGCGGCCTCAACTCCGCGATCAGTGGGCTGGACCTTCACCTCGCTGATGGGGCGGTCCTTGGTGTAGTCGCTGGAGAAGGTCTGGTTGCCGGTGGTCAGTGCGGCCTTGACCGTGTTGCGTCCCGTGATGCCGGTCAGGTCCACCTGGCAGGTGATCTCCTTGCCCTGAGGGACCTTTGCCGCTCCGCTGGCGACCGTGAGGTTCGCGGCCGGTCCCGTGGCGGAGACGACCTTGCCTCCGAAGGAGGTCAGGTCGCAGGTCAGAGCACCTACCTGTGCCTGTCCTCTGGACCGGCCGGCGGAGATGGTGAAGTTGGACAGGGGTGTGGTGGAGTCGTTCCGCGCCGTCATGGTGAAGCGGGAGGTGTCCTTGGCGGCGCCGTCGACCGCGACCTCCTGGGTGGACACGGTGGCGTGAGCCGCACTGGCAGCGGGCTTCTGGGCCGTCGCGGTGGGCGTGAGAACCAGGCTGCCCGTGGAGGTCGTGATCTTCGGGCTGAAGGTGTAGCTGCGCGCGTCCGCGCCGGGAGCCACCACCGTGGTCCCCAGGTCCAGGTCGAGATAGGAGCTCTGGTCCCGGGCGGAGTCGAAGTCGACCTCGTAGGTCAGGCTCAGGTGCTCAGGAGTGCAGGAAGCGGCTGTGACCGAGCCGGCGCTGTCCCCGTGCTGGTTGTAGTAGAGATGGTCGAAGAAACCCAGGCCGGAGCCGGCCAGCTTCGATACGGGCTCGTCCTTGCCCCTGTCGATGTAGAAGGCACTGGTTCCCGCCACCCTGTCGCCGTCCGGAGAGGGACAGGACCAGGTCCACTGACCCGGCACGGAATCGGCCTCAATAGTGATGGTGGTGGATGCGTTCGGGGCGATGGTCGAGGGGACGCGCACCCCCCAGCTCAGACAGCCCTCGGCACTGTCGGAGCCATGGCATCCGGCACCGGCGGAATGATAGCGCCCCTCCACGGTGATACCGGTGTCCGGGGCGGCGGTTGGGACGGCTGCGCTCACCGGAGCGGCGACGGCGCCGACGGTGAGCAGAGGAAGAGTGATGGCGACACCCAGGAGGCGCCGCCACGGACGAGCGGGTGGGGAGGACGGGAAGTGCATGAGCACGCCTTTCACTGAAATGATCGGAAGGGAAGCCAATCGGTCCTTTAATATATCCCTGAACAGGGCGCTATGGAAATGGCGAAGTGCTTCTTCTACCGCGCTTCCCCGGCTTTCGTGAAAGGCATGGACAAAGGTCGGTCACGTCCAACTTTTGGCGCAACCGACCCTTGTCATTGTTCTTCTCGACTCGTCTGCCAGACCTCGCCCATCAGTGCGGGCGCGTGGCCTCCTTCATCGTGGCGGTGAATGCGACGAGGTCACTGCGCAGCGCCCCGAGCGCGTAGTGACGGCGCTCCTCATGACCTCCTGCGCCGTTGTTGCCGCAGGCTGCCGCCACGATCTCAGGGGCGTAGCGCTCCACGATCTTGACCGTGGCCGATCCACTGATGGCGCCGTCGGCGCCGGCTGCGATGGCCTCGGCGACCTGCTCGGGCGTGGAGATGCCGAAGCCCAGCATCACCGGTGCAGCGGCGTCGGCCCGCAGACGCTCCACCGACTCGGCCAGGCCCACGGTGGAGGAGGCCCACTCGGTGCCGGTCACCCCCACCCGGGAGACGGCGTAGACGTAGCCGCGCGAGGCCGCCGCCACCGCGTCCAGAGTCTCGGCCGCGGCCGACGGCGGGGCGATGTAGACGGCGTCGACACCGGCTTCCTCAGCGGCCCGGCTGAAGGCGGCCGACTCGCGGATCGGGACGTCGGGCAGCAGCACCGAGTCGATACCGGCCTGCGCGCACTCGGAGTAGAAGCGCTCCAGGCCCATCGCGAAGGGCACGTTGCCGTAGATGAGCATGCCGATAGGCAGCCACGGGTGGCGCCGGCGCACCCGCTGAACCACCTCCAGGCAGTCCTGGAAACCCACACCCGCGGCCAGGGCCCGCACATGCGCCTTCTGGATCGTGGGACCGTCAGCGACCGGGTCGGTGAAGGGCACACCCAGCTCCAGCGCGTCGGCCCCACCGGCGATGAGCGCCTCGATGACGGCCTCGCTGGTGTCCGCATCGGGGTCACCGACCATGACGAAGGGGACGAAGGCGCCCTCACCGCGCTCCTTGAGGGCGGCGAACATTGCAGGATAACGACTCATCTCAGAACTCCTCATCCAAGCCTGCGTTCAGGCTGGCGCCCTTGGCGGCGTTCAGGCCCGCGTACTCGGTGCGCTTGCCCATCTGCTCCACCATGCGCGAGGCCCTGGCCACGGCGCCATCAGTGGAGAAGGAGCCCCCCAGCCTCGCCTGCACCTGGTCGAGATCCTTGTCCCCACGGCCCGACAGGCACACCAGCAGGATCGGGGGCTCCTCGCCGTCGGGCACCACCCGGGCCATCGCCAGGGCCTGAGCCAGGGCGTGGGCGGACTCCATGGCCGGGATGATCCCCTCGTGGCGCGACAGCAGCCGGAAGGCCTCGATCGCCTCGTCGTCACCGATGCCCACGTAGCGGGCCCGGCCGGTGTCCGACAACCAGGCGTGCTCGGGCCCCACGCCCGGGTAGTCCAGGCCCGCCGAGACCGAGAAGGACTCCTCGACCTGCCCCTCCGAGGTGCGCATGAGGTAGCTGCGCGCCCCGTGGAGGATCCCCACCAGCCCCTTGTTGATGGGGGCGCCGTGGCGGGGCGTGTCCAGCCCCTCACCGGCCGGCTCGACCCCGACGAGCTCGACCCCGGGGTCGTTGATGAACTCGGCGAACATGCCGATCGCGTTGGAGCCACCCCCCACGCAGGCGATGACCGAGTCCGGAAGCCGCCCCGTCAGCCCCAGGACCTGGGCGCGAGCCTCCCGGGAGATGACCCGGTGGTACTCACGCACGATCGTGGGGAAGGGGTGCGGGCCGGCGGCCGTGCCCAGCAGGTAGTGGGTGTCGGCGAAGGAGGCCGTCCAGTCGCGCAGCGCCTCGTTGACCGCGTCCTTGAGCGTGCCCGCGCCACTGTCCACCGGGACCACCGTGGCGCCCATGAGCTCCATGCGCTCGACATTGGGCGCCTGGCGCACGACATCGGTGGCCCCCATATAGATGGTGCAGTCCAGGCCCAGCAGGGCGCAGACCATGGCCGTGGCCGTCCCGTGCTGGCCGGCGCCGGTCTCGGCGATGATGCGCTGCTTACCCATCCGCTTGGCCAGGAGGGCCTGCCCCAGAACCTGGTTGCCCTTGTGGGCGCCTCCATGAACCAGGTCCTCTCGCTTGAGCAGGATGCGCGCGTTGCCCTCCAACGGCAGGTTGCGCAGCTCGGTGACAGCCGTGGGACGCCCCAGGTAGCGGGTCATGAGCGTCTCCAGCTCGGCGGCAAAGGCCGGATCGGCCTGGGCATCGATGAAGGCGTCCTCGAGCTGGTCCAGCGCCGGGATGAGCAGCTCGGGTACGAACTGGCCCCCGTAGGGACCGAAGAAGGCCGGCAGGCGCGGATGGTGCCCCGACCCCTGGCCGTCCCGGTCCAGGGCCGACGACGACGCACCCTCACCTTCCGGCAGCGGCACCGCGGTGGCCAGCTCCCGGGCGGCCTCGGCCGGGTCCGGGGCCCCGGACAGGGACGAACCCACCAGGAGGGCGTCCACCAGGCCGGACAGACGCCGCACGTCCTGGGGAGCACCGACCCCCGACTCACCCACGAGGACCACCCCGGCCGGAGCCAGTGGGGCGAGCTCCTCAGTGCGCGCCAGGTCCGTCTCCAAGGTGCGCAGGTTGCGGTTGTTGATGCCGATGACCTCCGCCCCCAGAACCGAGGCGCGGTGCATCTCCTGTGGGGTCGAGACCTCCGTGAGCACCTCCATGCCCAGGCTGTGGGCCAGGTCGGCCAGCTCGCGGTAGACGTCGTCGGGCACCACCGAGAGCATGAGCAGGACCGCATCCGCCCCCAGGCTGCGGGCCGCCAGCACCTGGACCTCATCGACGATGAAGTCCTTGCACAGGACGGGCACGTCCACCACCTCGCGCACGGCCGCCAGGTCGTCGAAGGAGCCGTTGAAGCGGTCGGGCTCGGTGAGCACCGAGACCGCGGCCGCGTAAGGCGCGTACTGGGCGGCCAGCGAGGCCGGGTCGTAGTCGGAGCGGATGGTGCCGCGTGAGGGCGAGGCCGCCTTGCACTCCATGATGAGAGCCGGCTGCGGGCTGAGCTCCTGGCCGCTGCGGGTACGCAGGGCCGCCGCGAAGGAGCGCTGCGAGCGCTCCAGGTCCTCGGCTCTCAGGTGCCCGAAACGGGCGCGCAGCTCATCAATGCGCTCGCGGCGCGCCTGGACGATCGAGTCCAGGACGGTGCCCGTGGCGATGAGGCGCGCCTCGACCGGCTCACGGTAGGCGCGCGCGCCAGGGCCTGCGCCATCGGGTGGCGCGGTGGGGACGGGGGCGGTGTCTGGGGTGGTCACGGCTCCTCCTCAGGCCGTCTCAGTGGCGAGGTCACTGGCTTTGGTCATGGACTCCAGGTGGCGGGCCACGCCGCCGGAAAGGATCTGCTCCAGGGCCGCCGCCGTGCCGTCGGCGAGGCTGCCGGCCCGGCCGGTGAGGTACAGCAGGGCGCCGGCATTGACGGCGATCGCGTCACGGTGGGCGGGCCGCCCCTCACCCGAGACGGCCTTGCGCAGCAGGCGGGCGTTGTCGGTCGGCTCCCCACCCAGCAGGTCGGCCAGTTCGTAGGCGGGCACCCCCAGATCCTCAGGCGTGACCTCATAGGCCCTGACCCCGTCGGGCGTCGCCTCACGCACAAGGGTGGGGCCGTGGACGGCGATCTCGTCCAGGCCGGAGCCGTGGACCACGAGCGCGCGCTCACGTCCCAGCTGGACCATGGCCTCAGCGATCATGTCCAGCATCCCCGGGTCCCACACGCCCATGAGCTGGAAGGTCAGGTGGGCCGGGTTCACCAGCGGCCCCAGGACATTGAAGATCGTGGGCGTGGCCAGCGCCTTGCGCACCGGCGCCACATGCCGCATCGCCGGGTGGTAGGCCTGGGCGAACAGGAAGGTGAAGTGGTCACGGGCCAACAGCTCGACCGCCGTGGCCGGCTCCACGTCCAGCGGCAGCCCCAGCTCGGCGATGACATCGGCCGCCCCCGTCTTGGAGGACACGGCCCGGTTGCCGTGCTTGGCCACCGCGACCCCCATCGAGGCGGCCACCAGGCCCGCCCCTGTGGAGATGTTGATCGTGCCCACGCCATCGCCCCCGGTGCCCACGACGTCCACCAGCGGGAAGGACACCGACGGGAAGTCCCGGGCCACCTGACGGAAGGCGCTTGCGGCCCCGGCGACCTCCTGGGGCTCCTCACCGCGTGCGTGCAGCGCCGCAAGTAGTGCCGCCGTCTCTACCTCGGACAGGTCGCCGACGCCCAGGGCCGCAAAGACCGTCGAGGCCTGCTCGCGGCTCAGGCGCCGCCCCTGAACCACCTCTCGCAGCAGCTCGTGCGCCTCCTGCGCAGCGGCCGGGGCCGCGCTGTTGGTCTGACTCATCGGTCTGTAGCTCCTTATACGGGTGGTTGAGGCTGGTCGAGCGCCCGGGGGTGATTCTGCCCGAACGGTGGCTCCGACGTCGGTATGTGCGGGCCGACGGGGCGCAGGTGTGGCTCAGGGTGTCCGGGCCAGGCCGGCAGTGACGGCCTTGAGCAGGGCCGGGCCCTGCGGGGTGAGGATCGACTCGGGGTGGAACTGCAGCCCGACCGCGGGCAGCGACCGGTGCCGGGCCGCCATGACGATGCCGCCGCTTGCGTCCTCATCCGTCTGGGTGGTCCGGGCCAGACTGACGAGTGCCTCGGGCAGTGTGCGCGTACCCAGGGAGTGGTAGCGGGCCACATCCAGGGGACCGCCGTCGAGCACCGCGAAGGCCTCGTCCGCGCGCCCCGCCTCAGTGACCTCGAGGCGGTCGGAGCGGCCGTGGACCGGGCCGACCGGGGCGACCCGCCCGCCGCAGGCCTCGACCAGGGCCTGGAACCCCAGGCAGATGCCCAACGTGGGAATCGCCTCATCCAGGGCGGTGGCGATGAGCTCCATGAGGCAGCCCGACGTCGCCGGATAGCCCGGCCCCGGGGACAGGCACAGGACCGGGCGCCGCCCTACCTGCCGCTCGGCCGCGGTGGGCTCCAGGGCGGAGAGCACCCGGGAGGCCGGCACGTTGTTGCGGTAGACCTCGATCTGGGAGCCGAGGGTCGCGAACTGGTCGACGAGGTTGTAGACGAAGGAGTCGCGGTTGTCGAGCAGAACCACCCGAGCCGGTGCCGATGCCTCGGCAACACTACGGGCGTCCTGCGCGGTGCTCTGGCTGCTGGTGAGGGGCATCATGGCTCAGGCCTCCTTGTCGGTCCGGCTGCCAGTCTGACTACCGGTCTGATTGCCGGTGCGGTCAATGACGAGGGTGGCGCCCTGCGCGGCGGCGACCGCCTCCAGGACGGCGCGGGCCTTGTGAACGGTCTCGGCGGCCTCGGCGGCCGGGGAAGAGGCCGCCACGACACCGGCCCCGGCCTGGACCAGGGCGGTACCGGCGGAGACGAAACCGGAGCGGATGACGATGCAGGTATCCAGCTCGCCGTCACCGCGGATGTACCCCACTGAGCCGCCGTAGGAGCCGCGACGCACGCCCTCGGCCTGGCGGATGAGCTCGGCGGCCCGCAGCTTGGGGGCCCCGGTGAGGGTGCCCATCGTCATGGAGGCGCGGAAGGCGTCCAAGGCGTCCAGGTCCTCGGCCAGCTCGCCGGAGACCTCCGAGACCAGGTGCATCACCCGGCTGTAGCGGTCCACGCGCAGGAGGTCCTGGACACTGCGGGTTCCCGGACGGCTGACCCGGGCGACGTCGTTGCGGGCCAGGTCCACGAGCATGACGTGCTCGGCGACCTCCTTGGCGTCGGTGCGCAGCTCCAGCTCCAGGCGGGTGTCGCGCTCGTGGTCCACCGAGCCGTCGGCGTGCAGACCGCGCGGCCGGGTCCCGGCGATGGGGCGGATGGCGACCCGGCCGCTGCGCACCGAGTACAGCAGCGCCGACTCCGGGGAGGCACCGAAGAGCTCGAAGTCCGGGGAGGCCAGGTAGAACATGTACGGGCTGGGGTTGGCGTGGCGCAGCACGTGGTAGGCGGCCAGCGCATCAGGGCAGTCAATGGTGAAGCCGCGCGAGGGCACCACCTGGTAGACGTCGCCGTCGGCGATATAGCCGCGCATCTCCTCCACGACCGCCTCGAAGTCGGCGTCGGAGACGGTGGGCACCGCGTGCAGGATGGGGGAATCGGGGCCACCGGCCGGGGCCGGTGCCTCGAAGGCTGCGTGCGCTACGTCGGCGCTGTCGGCTGAGTCCTCAAGCCCGTCGATGGCGACGGCCAACGCCTCCATACGCTGCTCCAGGTCGGCGGCGTCAACCGAGGCTCCCACCAGGGTCGCCTCCCGCGTGGGGTGGTCGACGACCAGGATGATGCGCGCGTCATAGAAGAGGTAGTCGGGGCAGGTGTTGGCGCCCTGGGCCACCTCGGGCAGGGACTCGAAGGTGGACAGGTAGTCGAAGGCGAAGGCCCCCGCCTCCAGCGGCAGGTGGGGGTGGTCGACCTCGGCCCGGGCCAGGAGGCGCAGCGGCTCGATCGTGGACAGGGCGGTGAGCCGCTCACGCTCCTCGATGGTCGGGTCGTCGTCGCAGATCGTGGGCAGGGTCAGAGTCAACCGGCCGGGGGAGCGGTCGGTGACGTACTCGGCCAGGCCCTCCTCAAGACGCGCCAGAGCCACCAGACCATCGGCCCCGGGGGCTCCTGCGTCAACGGCGTCCAGCGCCTCAGCCATCACGGTCCCGCCCCAGCAGGTCAGCCTGGCCGAGGCCTCCAGGACGGCAACCGTGGTACGCGAGGCCTTGGTGGTGATGTCGGCGCTCTCCAGCAGGACGCAGTCCACCGGGCGCGCGGAGCCCTCGTCGGCTGGGCCCGCGATGGTGCGCAGCAGACCGGAGCGAGTCAGCTGCTCCAGCAGGGCGCCGCCGTCGGCGTGGTAGCGCACCGAGCGCGTCAGCACAGTCGGCGAGGCAGCTGACGGTGCGGCCGCGGGGGCAGTGTCTGGCACGGTGGGTGACATGGGGCCTCTTTCCTGAGATCGGGGTTCAGGCGGGCCTCTCACTCATGCGTCGGGCGGGCCCGCGGTGAGCGAGCCGGAAGGTCCTAACGCGTCAGGATGATGGCGGCTCGCCTCGAGGGGAGCCACCACCACTGGCGGTCACGGAACGCTGTCATAGCACCGAGGGTAGAACGAGGTCGTGACGTGACCAAATCGTCGGCCGGGGATGAGACGCCTGCCCGCACCTGTCGTGTGGCGTGCACAGGCATTGGTGCGCCTCAGGTGCTCGTCCGCGTTAGTTGCCCAGGCGGAGGGTTCTTCCACTGGTGGTGGCACTGGGCTTGGCGCTGGGCTTGCTGCTGGGTTTGGCGCTCTTGCTGCTCGCCTCGGCGACGGCGGAGGCCGCGTTGACGATGCCGGCGCCGCAGGACTTCTGGTCGCACTTGGACAAGGGGGTGGCCGTGTTCTGCAGGATGGTGACGATCTCCGTAGTCTTCAGATCGGGGTTGGCGGACAGCATCAGCGCGATGGTGCCGGAGACGTGGGGAGCCGCCTGACTGGTGCCCACCATGTCGGAGTAGCCGATGCTCCGAGGTACAGTCTGCGACTCATCGGTCGTGGACAGGATCTTCGGGCTGTTCTTGTCGCTGTCTCCACCGGGGGCGGAGATCTCGACGGTGTCACCGTAGTTCGAGAAGGACGAGCGGGTCCCGGTGCTCGTCGTGGCACCGACGGTGATGACGTTCTCGCAGCTGGCAGGGGCGGCGTTTCTGGCGTCCTCATTATTGTTGCCGGCGGCCGCCACGACGATGGAGCCGCGTTCGACGGCAGCATTGATGGCCTTCTGGTAGAAGCGAGGGCAGACGCGGGCGCCGCCCACGCTCAAGTTGAGGATCTGAGCGGGGTTCTTGTTGGTCGGTGCGCCGTTGACCTTGCCACCCGAGGCCCAGGTGATGGCGTCGACGATATTGGCGCTCTCGCCACCGCAACGACCCAGGGCGCGGACGGGCACGATCTTGGCGTCCGGGGCGACACCTGCCACACCATCGCCGTTGTTCGTGCGCGCTGCAATGGTCCCGGCAACATGGGAGCCGTGCCAGGACGACGGCCGGCCCCTATCGGCTCCGTTCGGGGCGGGGCACTCACCCGGTTCGTTCCAGTCGCCCTCGTCGTAGGGGTCGGCGTCGTAGCCGTCGTTGTCACGGGCTCTCTTGGCGTCGGAGATGAAGTCGTAGCCGGGCAGGAGCTGACCCTCGAGGTCCGGGTGGTCGGTCAGAACGCCGTTATCGATGACGGCGACCGTGACGCCCTTGCCGGTGGACTGCGACCAGGCGTTGGTGGCGTTGATCCCGTAGGAGCCCGAGGTCATGTCCCACTGCTCGGAGAAGTAGGGATCGTTGGGGACATTGCTGTCCTGGGTGGAGGTGTTGCCCAGGGCGGTGACGTGCAGATCGGGCTCGACGGCCTCGATACCGTCGGCGGCCTCGAGCGTGGAGATGAACTCCTTGACCTGATCCACGGTGAGCTTGTCACTCAGCTTCACGGCAGCCGTGCTCATGGCGTGAGCGGTCACGCTCTCCAGCTTGACCGAGAACTTGCCCGCGGCGGCGGTCAGCGCCTCCTTGTCCTTGGCGGGCAGAGAGTTGAGGACGTTCTCTCCGTAGGCCTTCGCGGAGGCGATGACCTTGCCCGCCGCCGAGTTCTCGGCGTAAGAGATGATGAAGCGGTCACTGGGCTCGGTGACCTTCGCCGCGTTGCCGTGGGCCGAGGCCGAGGCCGCAGCGGTGGCCTTGTGTCCGCCGAGGACTCCGGCGCGAACCAGGCCGACGGCGATGAGACAGACTGTCGCAATGGAGGCGACGACGATGAGCAGGACGCGTTTTCTGCTGAGGGTCATGGTGGGGAGGCTTTCGGTAGGGACGTCTCGGGACAGGGAGTGCTCAGGAACCCGGAATGCGACGATTCTGGCATGAGACGGCGGAAAACTCCCACCGGTGAGTGTGGGGAGGCCTCCCCAGCGGGTTCTGGGGCCGGAGCTGCCCGGGTCAGACGCGTTCGCGGCGCCCGCTGCCGCGGCCTGCGCGCATGACCCGACTGCGGCGAATGACCACGACAAGCGCTAGGGCCGTGAGCATCAGGAGGCAGATGAGACGCCCTGTCGGTCCGGTCAGCCAGGCCGTCAGGATCGCCATGCCGATGGTCGTGTAGACGGCGGCCCAGGCGATCGCCCCGGCGGCCGTGGCCGCCACGTAGCGGCGCAGCGGCATGCGGGCCACTCCCGCGGAGAGCTGGATGACGCTCTGGATGCCGACGGTCAGGAAGGACACCGGCACTGCCAGCACGCCCCAGCGCGCCGACCACGCCTGGGCGCGGGCGTACACGGGGGACTCGAGCAGCGAGACCCACCGGGTGCGCGCGGTCCCCGCCGTGATGCCCCGGCCGATCCAGTACATGGTGTGCGAACGCATCATGGCCAGGCACCAGAAGAACAGGAAGACCCAGGGATAGGGCAGGGAGTGGATCCGTTCCAGCATGCGAGGAAGGCTAACCTATGAGATAGAACTGTCACATCTCTCTTGTGTGACAGTATTTACACAATTTCTGATGCAACGATATTGTCTCAACGTGGTTATTTTGAGGATAACTGTAAGTAAATGGAGGTGTGCTGGTGGATGCTTGGGTGCCATCCGGGTTTGCGCAGGAGGAGTTGGCTCGCCGCAGCGAAATTATCGGGAGGTGGATAGGCATAAGGGAATCCGGTAATCGCATCGGTGCGAAGTGTGAGAATTTGTATGCTTCGCTTTGGGTGCTGGGGTGGGGCAAGCTACACTCCCTACAAGGGTGCTCAGAGCCGAGGAGTAGTTGTGGATTCTGAGGGCGCTAACAATCGACTGACAGCCATAATATTAGTGCAGGTTATGAGTCTCTGGGTAGGTGAGGGGGTGCTGTCTCAAGGTAGTTTCACTGTTCTGAGTTTAATGCGTGTCCCCAGATTGTAGGCGACTCATCACTGTTCTGTATCGGGCCCTCGAGGGGATGCGTTTCAGTGCTCCATCTCCGGTTGGGGGTGACTATGGAGTTGGGTCGCAGTCAATGTTGGTCTTCCAGTCGAAGCGCAGTGATCTGTGGTTTGGAGGCTAATTTTGCTTAGCTTAGTTTTCTGAGATTGCTTAGAATGTTTAGTGAAGGAGTATATTGTTGTTGTGGAAGGTTCAGGCTCTTGAGTCAATTCGGCGTATATTCCGGACGGCATGGGGTGAGGTTAGGAGGTTCGGAGCTATTATTATCAGGCCTCGGCGGTGGGGGTTACTTGGGGCTATCGTGTTTTGGGTGATTCTGGCTATTGCTGCTTTCACTGCGTTGGGGTGGATGTGGGGGAGTGGGCCATACCTTTCGTTGCATCGAATTTTTGTCAATTGGGTTGGCGGCGAACTGCGAACTGAGCCTTTCGAGCGTATCAAGGTTTCCTTGACCATGATTGGCGGTATCGGTGCTGTGGGGTACTTAGTGATAAAATATCGAGAACGTGCCGGCGTGGAACATAATGAGGCTGATGTCAAGCTTTTATCCGCGGTTCAGCAACTCGGTAGTGACTCGCCTCAGGTTCGGATTGCGGGCGTCTATTCTCTGGCGGATTTGGCTGACACCTATGGCAGTTCTTATCATCAGCGTGTTGTCAACATTCTATGCGGCTACTTACGTGTTGAGCGAGGATGCTGGAATTCTCTTGATGGTACTGAGGTGCGTAGTCATGAGGTCAAAGACACTTCCGAACTATACTATACAACGAACGATGGTCCGGTGGAATCTACTATTTTAAATGTGCTAGCGCGCCATCTCCGTAAAGGGAGGGTCGATTCACATCCTTGTCTTCAAGTCAAGCAAGATGTCGCTGACGATCAGTTATGGTGCGACTGTGAAATTGACTTACACGGTGTCCATTTCACCGAAAGAGTTCACCTTTGGGGAATCACATGTCGCTGGTTGAACGCTAGTGGGGCACAATTTCATAATTATCTAAATCTCGGGATGTCTACGTTTGTTGAAAGCGCTTCGTTTCATGGGGCGTTATTTTCTGATGAAGCTTGGTTTAAGGGTGCAAGATTTCGGGCGTTTGCGAATTTTAATAAGGCAACCTTTAGGGGGTATGTAACTTTTTCGAGAGCGCTATTTGCGGGAGATGCGCGTTTCCGTGGCATTAAGTTCGAAAGAGGTGGGTCCGGGAATTTCGGAGGGGCGCGCTTTAATGTCGAGTATTGGCATACAGATCCCCCAATTTTTTTGGTGGAACCGCCGTCAGAATTTATATTAGAGTTACCTTCCGGTGCTAGTTGGGCAGACTTTTCTAGTGAGCCTGCTCTGGAGATTGACGAACCGGAGGTGTGGTGTCGCAAAAATAGGGGTCGAGAAAAGTTGCGGGAATGATGCGAGTCGATGAGTTCTGAACACCTACTTAGGAGGCTGCTTTTCTGAAATTGCTTTTAATATAGGTGTGTGAATATTGAGGGTTGAGCCTTATTTTCCGTTGTGCAGATAACTTTAGTTTTGAAATTAATGTATTTTCTTGATGGTGTTGCCGGCTGCTGTCGGCAGGTCCTTGCACTGTTCTGAGTGGCCGCACCTCACACTGTGGGTTGGCCCGGCGGGCTGGGGTGGTGGGCCGCCGTCGTGGGAGACTTGGTCAAGACCCATCCCGGATATGAGGAAGAGCCAGGAACCGATCTCCGTGTCACCGATCCCCACACCAGAGCAGATGACCAGCGTCCAGCCCGCCGCCACCGAGCAGGCCCGGCTGCGCAACTTCTGCATCATCGCGCACATCGACCACGGCAAGTCCACCCTGGCCGACCGCATGCTCCAGGCCACCGGCGTCGTCCAGCCCCGCGACATGCGCGCCCAGTACCTGGACCGCATGGACATCGAGCGTGAGCGCGGCATCACCATCAAGTCCCAGGCCGTGCGCATGCCCTGGGCCATCGAGGGCGACGACGGCGTCACGCGCGCCTACGCTCTCAACATGATCGACACCCCCGGGCACGTCGACTTCTCCTACGAGGTCAACCGCTCCCTGGCCGCCTGCGAGGGCGCGGTCCTCCTGGTCGACGCCGCCCAGGGCATCCAGGCCCAGACCCTGGCCAACCTCTACATGGCCATCGAGGGGGACCTGACCATCATCCCGGTCCTCAACAAGATCGACCTGCCCGCCGCCGAGCCGGAGAAGCACGCCGAGGAGATCGCCTCCCTCATCGGCTGCGACGTCGACGACGTCCTCAAGGTCTCGGGCAAGACCGGCCAGGGCGTGCCCGAGCTGCTCGACCGGATCGTCGAGACCGTCCCACCCCCGCACGGCGACCCCGAGGCCCCGGCCCGCGCCATGATCTTCGACTCCGTCTACGACACCTACCGCGGCGTGGTCACCTACGTGCGCGTCGTCGACGGCGCCCTCAAGCCCCGCGAGCGCATCGAGATGCTCTCCACCAAGGCCGTCCACGACCTGCTGGAGATCGGCGTCATCAGCCCCGAGCCCACGCCGTCGGCCGGTTTGGGGGCCGGCGAGGTCGGCTACCTCATCACCGGGGTCAAGGACGTGCGCCAGTCCAAGGTCGGTGACACGGTCACCTCCGCGGCGGCCCCGGCCGACGAGCCGCTGTCGGGCTATCAGGACCCCAAGCCTATGGTCTTCTCCGGCCTGTTCCCGGTGGACGGCTCGGACTTCCCGGCCCTGCGCGACGCCCTGGACAAGCTCAAGCTCAACGACGCCGCCCTGACCTACGAGCCGGAGACCTCCGTGGCCCTGGGCTTCGGCTTCCGCTGCGGCTACCTGGGCCTGCTGCACCTGGAGATCATCCGCGAGCGCCTGGAGCGCGAGTTCAACCTGGACATCATTTCCACCGCCCCCTCCGTGGTCTACGAGGTGACGATGGAGGACCGCACCACGCACACGGTCACCAACCCCAGCGAGTTCCCCGAGGGCAAGGTCGCTGCCGTCTGCGAGCCGGTGGTGCGGGCCACGATCCTGACCCCCAGCGAGTTCGTGGGCACGGTCATGGAACTGTGCCAGTCGCGTCGCGGCACCATGCAGGGCATGGACTACCTCTCCGAGTCCCGCGTGGAGATGCACTACGTGCTGCCGCTGGCGGAGATCGTCTTCGACTTCTTCGACGCCCTGAAGTCGCGCACCCGCGGCTACGCCTCCCTGGACTACGAGGCGGACGGCTCCCAGGACGCCAACCTGGTCAAGGTCGACATCCTGCTCAACGGGGACAAGGTGGACGCCTTCAGTGCCATCGTCCACCGCGACTCGGCCTACTCCTACGGTGTCATGATGACCAAGCGTCTCAAGGATCTCATCCCGCGCCAGCAGTTTGAGGTTCCCGTGCAGGCGGCCATCGGCACCCGCGTCATCGCCCGCGAGACCATCCGGGCCCTGCGCAAGGACATGCTGGCCAAGTGCTACGGCGGTGACATCACCCGTAAGCGCAAGCTGCTGGAGAAGCAGAAGGAGGGCAAGAAGCGCATGAAGGCCATCGGCCGGGTCGAGGTGCCCCAGGAGGCCTTCATCGCGGCCCTCGGCGCGGACACGCCCACCGGGGCCAAGCCGGGCAAGTAGCGCAGCCGCGGGCACGAACAGGACCGAGCAGGACCAGGACGGCGCCTGCGGACGACGGAAGGACGGCTGCGAACATGAGTGACACGAGTAGGCAGACCACGGTTGACGCTGCCCTGACCGACGACGGCTCCGGCCTGGTCCTGACCCGGGAGCTGGCCCGGGTCCTGGGCGAGCCCCATGCCGGCGCGGACGGGCGCCACAACGATGAGCCATCACCGTTCCACGACGGCGACCTGGTGGGAACCGTCAGCGCGGTGTGCACCATCAAGGGGCTGCGGCCCGACGCCGGAGCGGCAGGCGTCTCGGCGATCCACAAGGGCGCCGTCAACGGTCCGGTTGAGGTGAGCCGCACCGGGATCGTCACCGACAAGCACGGGGACCGTGCCCACCACGGGGGCAGTGACAAGGCGCTCTACGCCATGAGCGCCGCCGAGCAACGCCACTGGTCCGAGGTCCTGGGCGGTATCGAGCCGGGGCGGCTGGGGGAGAACCTCCTCATCGAGGGGGACATTGACGACGTGGAGATCGGCGCGATCCTGTCCATCGGCGACCCGAGCAACGCAGGGCTGCGGGTCAGGGTGACCGGCGTACGCAACCCGTGCGCCACCTTCGCCCGAGGTGTGGGGCGCGCGGACTGGGTGGAGGTCTTCTCGGCGCGCAACCGGGTGGGCGTCTACCTGGCGGTGCTCACCGAGGGGACGGTGCAGGCCGGCGACGAGGTGCGCGTGGTCTCCTCCCCGGGCCACCGGGTCACCTGCCGGCGCTGGTTCGCCCACCACGACCCGCGCGACGCCCAGGCGCTGCTCAACTCCGAGATTTTCGGCAACTGCGTCATCGCGCCCTTCACTAAGAAGTACGTGCGCGCCGCCGCCCACGAGCGGGTCGGTTGACGGCGCCGCTCAGCGTCGAACGGCTCCCGGCAGACGGTTTCGAGACCTCATAGAAGTAAAGGACGCAAGGCTTCGTATGGCTCAGTACCACCCTCCTCGCTCCCACGCCATCCACTCCAGGGTGCGCTCCTTCTCGCGCGCCGGTGGCAGGCTGCGCCCCGCCCAGGCCGAGGCCCTGGCCAAGCTCGGTCCCCGCTACGTGGTCGATGTGCCGCGGGCCGACGCCGTGCGCACCGTGTCCCCGAGCTTCCGCCTGGATCCGGAGAAGGTCTTCGGGCACGTGGGGCAGGTGCGGCCGCTGATCGTCGAGGTCGGCTCGGGCAGTGGTGAGGCGCTCCTGGCCCATGCCGCCACCCACCCGGGGGCTGACTACCTGGCGGTGGAGGTCTGGGAGACCGCCATCGCACGGTTGGTGACCTCGATCCACCGTCAGGGCCTGCACAACGTGCGCGTCGTCCCCGCCGACGCCTCCCAGCTGCTGGCCACGGCCCTGCCGGTGTCCTGCGCCAGCGAGGTGTGGGTCTTCTTCCCCGACCCCTGGCGCAAGCCCCGCCACCGCAAGCGCCGCCTGGTGACTACCGCCTTCGCCGACTCGGTTGCCCGGGTGCTGCGTCCCGGCGGGGTGTGGCGCCTGGCCACCGACTGGGCGGACTACGCCTGGCAGATGCGCGACGTCATCGAGGACGTGGCGGCGCTGCCCACCGGCCTGCGTCCGGACACCACCCTGCCCTACTTCCGGCACGACGACGCCGGCGCCCGCCCCGACCTGGGGGCCGAGACCGCCGAGGAGGACAGCCTGGGCAACGGCCTGGACCCGGGATCCCCGGCGGGGGTGCGCGGCGGGTGGTCGCCCCGTTACGAGGGGCGGGTCATGACCCGCTTCGAGCAGCGGGGCCTGGATGCCGGGCGCACAATCCGCGACCTGACCGCAGTGCGCACCGAGGTGGCCTGGATCCCCGAGCGGGGCGCCTCCATGCTGGACCGCCTCGAGGCCGAGGGGCAGGCCTGGAACCACCTGGAGTCCCAGCCCTGGCGGCTGCGCGAGGGGCGCGGTGACGGCCTGCTGCATCCGGCGGACCGGCTGTGACTGATGTCCCCAGGTTGCCCCGCCGCGCCTGGCTCATGGCCATCGTCGCCGGCTTCCTCGGGTTCTGCGCGGTCCTGCGGGCACCGGTCGGCGTCATCCCGCCCCTGCTGACGCGCCTGGGTCAGGACCTGGGTATGGGGGAGGTGGCGCGCGGCGCACTGACCTCCGTGCCGATCCTGTGCTTCGGGCTGCTCACCCCGCTGGCCTCGACCGTGGTGCGTCGCCTCGGCATCAACACTGCGGGCCTGCTCACCTTGGGTATGGCTCTGGCCGGGGCACTGCTGCGCTCGGCCGGCACCACCTGGGCGGCCTTCGCCGGAACCGTCATCATCGGGGCGGGGCTGACGGTGGGCAACCTGGTCGCGCCCATGGTCATCGGCCGCGACTTCTGGCACCGCACCTCACTCATGACGGGCCTGTACTCCTCGACCTGCAACGTCATCGTCACCGCGGCCACCGCCCTGGCCGTGCCGCTGGCCCTTGTCATTGGCTGGCAGGGTTCGGCCGCCGCCTGGACCGCGATCCCGGTGCTGTTGGCCGGGGCCCTGTGGCTGTGGGTCTTCCCACCCGGCAGCAAGGCGCCCCGGCGGAGCCTGCGAGAGCGGTCGGGCATGACCTCCTGGGTGACGGAGCGCTCCCTGGCCCGTCCGACGTCGTCGGCCGGCGCCGCTGTCTGGAGACGCCCCCTGACCTGGGCGATGGCGGTCGCCTTCGCGGCCCAGACCTTCTCCTACTACGCGATCTCGGGCTGGCTGCCCACGGCCCTGGTTGACGAGCTCTCCATGAGCGAGTCCGCTGCGGGAGTGGCCGCCTCCGTGTTCTCCCTGCTGGGAATCGTGGGGCCCCTGCTGGTCCCGGTCATGCTCGAGGCACTGCGGTGGCCGGCCAGCAGGGTCCTCGGTGTCATCTGCGCCTGCTGGCTCATGCTGCCGGTCTGCCTGACGGTGGCCCCCGGCTACTGGCTGGTGCCCTGCATGCTCTCCGGCATTGCACAGGGCGCCTTCTTCGCCGCCCTGTTCACCCTGGTCATCCGCCGCTCGGAGTCGGTTGATGAGAACCGCCAAACCACCGCGATCATCCAGACGACGGGCTACTGCCTGGCCGCCGTCGGCCCCGTGGTGATGGGCTGGGTCCATGAGCGCAGCGGCGGCTGGGTGGCCCCTTTCTCCATGGTCGTGGGGGTGCTCGTGCTCATGAGCGTGTGCGCCCAGATCGCGGCCCACGCGGGCGACTCCGCCGGCAGGCCCGAGCCGTCCATTCCCGCCGGCGTCCTGCGGGGCGACGACGAGCGGGCCGAGCGAGGCGGCGATCAGTGAGCCCGGCCCAGCCGGTGGGTGAGCCCCTGCCGGGAATGGGGGAGCTGCCAGCGCAGGTGGCCGTGCCCGCTCCGGGCGGGGGGCAGCGCCCGTTCTCGGTGTATCTGCACGTGCCCTACTGCCGGGTGCGTTGCGGTTACTGCGACTTCAACACCTACACGAACCTGGCCATGGGACAGGGCGCCTCGGCCGAGGACTTTGTGGGAACTCTCGCCGGCGAGCTGCGCGCCGCCCGCCGCGCCATGGACGACGCGGGGCTGCCGGCGCGCGCCGCCCAGACCGTCTTCGTGGGCGGAGGAACCCCCACCATGCTGCCCGCCGCCGACCTGGTGGGCATGCTGGAGCTGGCACGCGAGTGCTTCGGGCTCGCGGCCGACGCGGAGGTGACCACCGAGGCCAACCCGGACTCCGTGGACGAGGCCGGCCTGGCAGCCCTGGCCGAAGGCGGTTTCACCCGGGTCTCCTTCGGGATGCAGTCGGCGGTGCCCCACGTGCTGAAGGTTCTGGAGCGCACCCACGAGCCCTCCCGGGTGCCCCGCGTGGTGGAGTGGGCGCGGAGGGCGGGCCTGAGCACCTCCCTGGATCTCATCTACGGGGCGCCGGGGGAGTCCGCCGAGGACTGGCAGCGCTCCCTGGACGCGGTGACCCTCATCGGCCCGGACCATGTGAGCGCCTACGCCCTGGTCATCGAGGAGGGCACTCGCATGTGGGGGCAGGTCCGCCGCGGAGAGCTCCCGATGCCCGAGGACGACGACGAGGCCACCAAGTACGAGATGGCCGACGCTGCCCTGGGGCAGGCCGGCTACGAGTGGTACGAGATCTCCAACTGGGCGCGGCCCGGCGCCGAGTGCCGCCACAACCAGGCTTACTGGCTCGACTGGGACTGGTGGGGCGCCGGGCCCGGAGCCCACTCCCACCTGGGCGACGTGCGCCTGTGGAACACCAAGCACCCGGTCGCCTGGGCCGGGCAGATCGCCACCGGTCACCTGCCCGTGGCCGGGCACGAGGTCATCGATGCCGAGTCCCGCGAGCTGGAGCGGATCATGCTGGGTATCCGGCTGCGTGAGGGCATCGAGCTGGCGAGCCTCGGGAACCGGCCGGACTGCCCCTCAGCGGAGCGCCCTGATGCGGGCCGAGCCACCCCACCGCACCTGGTGCCCGTTGTGGCCGGCCTCGTCGGCGATGGACTCCTCGACGCTGGAGCGGCCCTGAGGGGCCGTGCGGTCCTGACCCTGCGCGGCCGTCTCATGGCTGACACCGTCACCCGCGCCCTGACTCGATGAACCCAACCACGGTACTGCTGAACTGGGCTACTTCACAATCTGAAGTTTTGGTTTGACAGCCGGGTGCTTCTCGCTGACCAGATTCTCAAAACTGGATTCCGTACCCGGAGTCGGGGCTGCGTGAAGTGCTTGGCCGAGCATAAAACCAGTAACATCGTCAGGACGTTGACCGATTGTCCTGGCCCAGTCCGAGACCGAGAGTTCCCGAGACCTGAGATGATCATTGAGTGTGCTGAAGACTCGTGATTTCTCGTAGGGGAGTGTGCTGCCCGGCTCCCCTTGATGGAAGCCTCGTGTGGTGAGCGCAGCGAGCATCTGCCGGTATCCCCAGTCCGACAGCACTCCTGCGTCGTAGATCGAACGCGCCGTTGCGATGGCCGACGTTCCGTAGGTGATCTTGATCTTCATCAGAGTATTGAGCGACGGAGGATTTGATAGTTTGGCACGCAAGGACTCTGTGGGAAGCAGGAACTCGGCGGCAAAAATGTTCGCTTCATGCTCGATCTGTCGGTCTGTCGACTCTTCGGTTCTGGTGACATCTGAGTGGAGTATCAGGTGGCCGATCTCGTGTGCTAGATCGAAACGTGAACGCTCCGCTGTCTTGACTCGGGACAGGAAGATGAAGGGGCGTCCCTCCGCTGACCAGAAACTGAATGCATCCACTTTGACGTCCTCCAATGGAATCCCGAGGACTCTGATGCCGTGAGCCTCAGCCATCTGCACCAGATTGGGGGCAGGTCCCAGGCCCATTCCCCATGCTAGACGCAGAGCCATAGCCGCCTCTTGAGGTGAGTTGCGAAACTCGGTGTCGATCAGGTTGAGGGCGGGTGTCCTAAAATGTTTAGAGATGGACCTGTAGAACTCGACGCCCAGTGCTCCGAAGGCTGTTGAACGACGCAGTAAGACGGAAGGAGAACGTCGTCGTGCCCGGAAGAACACCTGTTTCTCGTCCAGTAGGTCAATCTCCTTGGTTGAGAAGAACTCAGGCGGCATGCCTGTGATGGTCGCGATCTGATGCAATCTTGATGAGGGGGGTCCCACAGACTCCCATGTTGTTACTGTGCGAGGTGTCGTCCCTGCTTTGTGGGCTAGTGCTGACTTGGACAGTCCTGCCCTCTGTCTGGCCAGGGTGACTCGCGATGCCTCGAGTGTCATGAGATGGCGGTGATCTCGAAGTCCACGTCCTGTGTGGCTGCGTAGGCCTGCATTCCGTCACCGGAAGTCAAGTCAGTGTATCCTGAAAGGTCTTGTGTGGGCAGAATGATGCGCGTCTCCCACTGGGTGACGAAGCCTTTGTCGCAGTCTATCGGCAGTGACAGCTCCAGGCGTAACTCATTGCTGGCTCGGTCCCAGAAATAGAGCAGGACCCAGGTTTGCAGGTCGGCGAAGACTGTATCCTTATCGCCCGGTCCGAGGTCGAGCCGACACTGCGTGTATCGCGGAGCGCTACTCTTTGCTGCGTTGTTTTCGACCTCATTGGCGAATCTGGGGCCTTTGGTGCGTGCGTTGCGCGGGTTACCATCCGCGTGAGCAGTCTGTGAGTCGCCGCCAACTGCTGCGATTGCCGTGGTTCCGTCTGGGCTGACTGATCGGGGAGCGTTGGCGATGTCATGGTGCTTCCAATCCTCGCCGTTGAGCTGTTTGCGCAGCGCTCCCACGATCTTCGACCAGATGGAGAACCCGAAGGAGATCGCCGGTTCAAAAGGTGAGTATCCGGCGACTGCGTTCTGCAACCCCTCAACGCAGGGCCGAGTGAGGTTGGAGGGGGACAGGCCCATCGCGCGGAGCTCCTGCTCGGCCGCCGTCCCGGTGATGACTCGTGCGCGTGGCAACTGTGTTGTGGGCTGAGTCATGAGGGCCTCCCGGAGCCTCGAACGAGTGGACGGAACCAGAAGTTACCACAGATGAGCGTACAGAACCGGAAGTAGCAGGGGTGCTGTGTGGTGTGTCAAGCGGCTGCGGGTGGCTGTGTTGATGGATGGGGGCGTAGAGAATGTCGTTGCGGATCATGGCGTGCAGGGTCAGGGTGTCGCGGTGGGTTAGGGCGAGGACGGCATGGCCTAAGGCTGTGTGCCCTGGTTGCGTTTGCGCTGGTAGACCTTACGCAGGCGCTCCTCGTCGTTGGGTAGGTCTCGTGGTTGACGGGCTTCCTCCATGTGAGTGCTGCCTCAAGGGGGGCGGGCGCTCCTCACCCTGCGCAGCCGCCTCATGACTGACACCGTCACCCGCGCCCTGACCCAGTGAGCCTGCAAGGCTGCGACTGCTGGAGGCAGGGAGCTGAGAACGTCCCGTGCTTCTGGCCGCAGAGGTGTTTACCTCAGGAAGGGCATTGTGACGAACGAATCCGTGTGTTGTCGGGTGGTTCTACCCATCGCGCTGAGCCGGTGAGGCAGTAGGCTCACGGCAGGCCAATACCTGGGCAGAATCGAGAGGGGACGGCTATGGCGATGACACCTGGGGTGCAGGTCCTGCTCAGGGTGCCGGCGAACCATCTCGACCGGCCAGCCTCTGCTTTCGAGCGGTTCATCTCGCTGCCTGCCATCGTCACTGGTGCACGGGGTCGCGTGGCACGTGGAGGCCATCTCCTGGTCACCACCACAGAGGTCATCTTCGAGCCCCACGCCATGAATCTCAACAGTGAGCGAAGTCGGCTACGTATCCCCGTGGTAGAAATCCTTGCTGCACGCCCCAAGACCTTCATTCTCCACGTCACCGTCGTCATCTCAACCGCACGGGGAGGCGACCTGGAGTTCGTGACGTGGAGCAGGAGGAAGATCCTTGCGGCGATCCAGCAGGCGCGAGCCGCTCAAGGTCTGCCTCAGCTGATGTAGTAATATATCCAGCGTTGTGTCAGGAACTCACGGCAGGCTGGCGAGATGACTACTCCGCAGTATCCAGGTTACCCAGACGACGGTTCCCAGTCCGGTATGGGTGCCGGTGGAGGGATGCCTCCCTACCCTGCGGGCGCGATGGGCGGCGTGCCGATGAGCGTCGGCGACGGCATGTCCTGGGCGTGGTCCAAGTTCAAGGAGAATGCGCTCATTCTCATTGTGGGGATTGGTCTGTGGACCGTTCTCTCGAGCTTCACTATTGAGGCTCACTATAATATCAACGGAGAGGAGCACGGTTTCGGCTTGGTGGGTCCCTCTGGAACCTACATCGCCTCGGAGAGCTCATCCCCTTCGCCCTGACCGGTGCTGGCCTCTACATCCTCGGTGGGATCACGCTGATCGGCTGGCTTGTGACGGTCCCGCTGGTGATGTTGCTCTCCGCCTACTCCTACGTGCGTATCCAGGGCTACGACGTCGTTCGCTGACCTCATCTCTTCAGGTCTCCTCCGCGCCCCGCTCGTCACAGACGGCGGGGCGCGGACTCGTTGCGAGCCGGAGGGCGCACCCGCTCGGCTAGAGTGAGGCCGACGTCGCTCAACGCCGTCGTCGAGAACGATCCTGCCCATCCCAAGGACCTCCGTGCCCCTGAGCCCCACCGCCCCCGTCCCGCGTGGCGCGGACGAGCGTCCCGCCCTCATTCTGGCCAACCTCGGTACGCCGTCGGCCCCCACGGCCAGAGCCGTTCGGCCCTTCCTGCGGGAGTTCCTCTCCGACCGCCGGATCGTTGAGACGCACCCCCTCCTGTGGCGCCCCGTCCTGGAAGGCATCATCCTGCGGGTGCGCCCTCGCGCATCGGCAGCGAAGTACGCCACCATCTGGCGCCCCGGCGAGGAGACCAGCCGCTCCGGTTCCCCGCTCATGCACTACAGCAAGCGCCAGGGCGAGCTGCTCCAGGAAGAGCTCGGCGAATCAGTCCAGGTGCGTGTCGCCATGCGCTACGGGCAGCCGGCCCTACGCCGCATCATGGGTGAGCTCATGGAGGCCGGCTGCCACAGGATCGCCCTCATCCCGCTCTACCCGCAGTACGCGGCCTCCTCGGCCGGCACCGTCGTCGATGAGGCCGCCCGCTTCATCCTGGCCTCCCGCAACCAGCCCGAGCTGCGCACCATCCGCTCCTTCGAGACCGCCCCGGCCTATATCGAGGCCCTCGCCACCGCCCTGGAGCAGCACTGGCAGATCCACGGCCGCCCCGACCCGGCCGCCGGCGAGCGCCTCCTGCTGTCCTTCCACTCCATCCCCCAGGCCATGCACAACGCCGGGGACCCCTACCGCGCCGAGTGCGAGCGCACCGTCGAGCTCCTCTCACGGCGGCTCGACCTGCCCGAGGGACTCGCCGAGCTCACCTTCCAGTCCGTCTTCGGACCCGCCGCCTGGATCGGGCCGGCCACCATTGACACAGTCAGCGAGCTCGGCCGCGCCGGCTGCCCCCGCCTCGACGTCATCTGCCCCGGCTTCTTCTCCGACTGTCTGGAGACCCTCGAGGAGATCAACCAGCTCAACCGCGAGACCTTCACCACTGCCGGAGGCGGAAGCTTCCACTACATCCCCTGGGGCAACGACTCCGAGGGCGCCATCGCCACCCTGGCTGAGCAGGCCCGAAACGTGCTGGCCGGCTGGATCTGAGCCCGGCCTCCCTCACTGCGGCATCGGCCCGGAAGGTCGGTCTCAGCACGAGAGACCACAGGCCCTCGCCGGGGAAACTGATGCCCGGGACGGTATGGTGACGTAAACAACCCCGATTCTGTGAGGAAGTCGCCGTGCATCTTGAGTGGTGGTCCGTCCTGCCCTTCGCGGGCATGCTCGCCTGTATCGCCGTCCTGCCGCTGATTCCGGCCACGGCCCACTGGTGGGAGAAGCACTCCAGCCAGCTGCTCGTCGCCGTGAGCCTGGGTGTGCCGGTGGCCGCCTGGATGTGGGTCCTCGGCGGCTGGGAGGTCGTCTTCGCCTCCGTGGTCGAGTACTTCCAGTTCATCACCCTGCTGCTGGCCCTGTTCGTGGTCTCCGGCGGCATCTTCCTCAAGGGCGACATCCGCGCCACGCCCCGCAACAACACGATCTTCCTGGCTATCGGCGGCGTCATCGCCTCCTTCGTGGGTACCACCGGTGCCGCCATGCTCCTCATTCGGCCCTTGCTGGCCACCAACAAGGAGCGCCGCTACCGCGTGCACACGGTGCTGTACACGATCTTCGTCGTGGCCAACTGCGGTGGGCTCCTCACACCCCTGGGCGACCCGCCCCTGTTCCTGGGCTTCCTGCGCGGGGTGCCCTTCACCTGGACCTTCAACCTCCTGCGCGAGTACCTCTTCGTCAACGCCATGCTGCTGGTGAGCTACTACGCCCTGGACTCCTACTACTACTCCCAGGAGCCCGCCAAGGCCGTGCACGACGACGACACCGAGATCGAGCCCCTGGGCCTCAAGGGCTCGCTCAACTTCGTCTTCTTCGCCGCCATCATCGCCGCCGTTGCCTTCGCCCCCTCCGTCGACGCGCACGCCATCGAGGAGGGGCATGCCGCCCTGGGCGACTGGATCCCCGTGCGCGAGTTCATCATGCTCGCCTCCGCGGCCGGCTCCTACTTCCTGGGCAGCCGCGAGGCCCGCTTCAAGGACAACCAGTTCACCTGGGGCCCCATCGCCGAGGTCGCCATCCTGTTCATCGGCATCTTCCTCACCATGATCCCGGCCCTGCACTACCTCGACGAGGTCGCCGGCTCGCTGCCGCTTAACGAGGTCACCTTCTTCATCTTCACCGGCGGGCTCTCCTCCGTCCTGGACAACGCCCCCACCTACGCGACCTTCTTCGAGATGGCCGGCAAGGTTCCCCACCCCGGCGGCGTTCCGGTGGCCGGGATTCCCGAGCTCTACCTCGTGTCCATCTCGCTGGGGGCCGTCCTGTGCGGTGCCATCACCTACATCGGCAACGGCCCGAACTTCATGGTCAAGTCTGTCGCCGAGTCCGACGGCGTCGAGATGCCCAGCTTCGGCGGCTACGTGGGGCGCTCCATGAAGCACCTGGTTCCGGTCATCGCCGCCATGGTCCTGCTCTTCATCGCCCCGGGCCTCCTGTGGAAGATCCTGGGCGGAGTGCTCACCGTGGGACTGCTGGCGCTCGACGCCCGCCTGCTGTCCCAGTCCCGCCGCCTGGCCCTGGCCGACCAGACCGAGGACGCTGAGGGCTGAGCCGCCCTGTCCTCATGAGCCGTCTCCGGCTTCAGCGCGTTCCCGGGGCGGTGACGAAGTCAATGAGCTCCTCCATGCGGCCCAGCAGGCTCGGCTCGAGGTCCTTGTAGGAGCGCACCGTCGCCAGGATGCGTTGCCAGCCCCGGGCGATGTCGGCCTGGGTGGCGTGCGGCCAGCCCAGGGCCTCCAGGGTGCCGTGCTTGATGTCGGTGCCCCGCGGGATGTCCGGCCAGCGCTCCAGCCCCACCCGGGCCGGCTTGACCGCCTGCCACACATCCACGTACGGGTGCCCCAGGACCAGCACGTTCTCTCCACCGGGCATCTCGGCCACCCTTTGGGCGATCCGCGACTCCTTGGAGCCGGCCACCAGGTGGTCCACGAGGACGCCTGCCCGCCGCTCGGGGGCCGGGCCGAAGTCGGCCATGACCTCCTCGAGGTTGTCAACGCCGTCGAGCATGAGGACGACGACGCCCTCGTGGCGCAGGTCGTCACCCCAGACCTTCTCCACCAGCTCGGCGTCGTGCTTGCCCTCCACCCAGATGCGTGAGGCGCGCGCCACCTTGGCCCGCTCGCCCTCGACCGCGTAGGAGCCTGAGGCCGTCAGTCGTCTCCCGGCGGCGCTTACCGCTCCGGTGGGCGTGCGCCTGCGCGCCACGGGCGGGTCCAGGATCACCGGGCGGCCCTCGATCCAGAACCCCGGCCCCAGGGCGAAGCCGCGGCGCACGCCGTGACGGTCCTCCAGGACCACGACGTGCTGACCGCCCGACTTCTCCACCGCCACCGCAGCACCGACGAACCCGGTCTGCCGGTCCTCAACCACCAGTCCCGGCGTCACCGGCACGTGCACCGACTCCGGGCGTATAGCGCCGGGCCCCGTACGGTGCGGGTTGACCGACAGGACGTCCCCGCCGTAGCGGTCACTCGACGACGGCCTGCGGGCAGCGGACCTGCTCGCAGCCGCCCCACCGCGCGAGCGCGAACCGGCCGGGGCTCCCTTCGCCTGCTGCTTCTGCTCGGCCTCGGCGCGAGCCCTCAGGGCGGCTCGGCGGGCGGCAGTCGATCCGGGGACGGGGGAGTGGTACGGGGCGGGCGTGTTCACCCTCGGCACGGTAGGGGAAACTCACGGTCCGCCGGCGGTGGACCCGCCGGACCACAGCGTAGGATGGCACTCACGTGGGGTGAGTGCTAATCGCTGGCCGCACCCCACCGGTGTGCGGGTGGCTTGCCGCCTGACGCCAGCACTGATCGCGTCTCGGCACTGATGAGGGGAGGAGGACCCGTGGCCAACGACCGACGTCTCAAGGTCCTGTCCGCCATCGTCACCGACTACGTGCGCACGCGCGAGCCCGTGGGGTCCAAGGCCCTCGTGGAGCGCTACCAGCTGGGCGTGTCCCCGGCGACCATCCGCAACGACATGGCGGCCCTGGAGGACGAGGGCTACATCCACCAGCCGCACACCTCGGCCGGGCGCGTGCCCACCCAGAAGGGCTACCGCCTCTTCGTCGACGAGGTCGCCCGCATCAAGCCCCTCTCGGCGCCCGAGCGGGCCGCCATCACCGCGCTCCTGTCCGGGGCGGTCGACCTGGAGCAGGTCGTGGCCCGCACCGTGCGGGCACTGGCCCAGCTGACCGGCCAGCTCGCCGTCGTCGAGTACCCGAGCCTGCGGTACGCTGCCCTCCAGCACCTCGAGCTCGTGGCCCTGGGGCCCGAGCGCGTCCTGCTGGTCATCATCACCGACACCGGCCGCGTCGACCAGCGCACCGTGACCCTCAGGTCCCGGGGCTCCCTGAGCGCGCGCCATGACGGGGGTTTCGACATCGCCGACGTCGTCGACCCCCTCGTCCTGGAGCGCCTGCGCACCCGGCTCAACGGCGCCCTCGCGGGTCGCCGCGCCGCCGACGTCGCCCCGATCCTGGCCACCCTGGCCGAGCAGGCGTCCGCCGACGAGCGCTTCCTGCTCGAGGCCGTCTCCGACGAGCTCATCGCCGCCCTGCGCCCCGACGCGGAGGAGCGCCTCGTTGTCGCCGGGACCGCGAACCTGGCCCGCGCCACCCCGGACTTCTCCTCCCTGGGTCCGCTCCTGGACGCCGTCGAGGAGCAGGTGGTGCTGCTGCGCCTGTTCACCGCCGCTGACGGTGCCCCGGCCGGCGAGAACCGGATGCGCGTGAGCATCGGCTCGGAGAACAAGGACGACGCCCTGGCCGAAGCCTCTGTCGTCACCACCACCTACGGGCCGGGAACCGGTGAGGCCGTCGCCCACCTCGGGGTCATCGGCCCCACCCGCATGGACTACCCGGCCACCATGACCGCCGTCCGGGCCGTGGCCCGTTACCTGTCCCGGTTCCTGTCCCCACCGGAGACGTGAGAACCGGCCTGCCCGACCCGCCCCCAAGCGGCCTGGCCGGGCCCGCCCCCCAAACATCCACCGAAGAAGTCGTAGCCGTAAAGGAAGAACGCAGTGAGCAACTACTACGAGGTCCTCGGCGTCAGCCGCGACGCCAGCCCCGAGGAGATCAAGAAGGCCTACCGCAAGAAGGCCCGCCAGCTGCACCCCGACGTCGCCGGCCCCGGCCACGAGGAGGAGTTCAAGGAGGTCTCCACCGCCTACGAGGTCCTCTCCGACGCCGACAAGCGCCAGATGTACGACCTGGGCGGGGAGGACGCCGTGCGAGGCGGCGGCGGATTCGGCGGGGGCTTCGCCGGAGCCGACTTCGGCGACCTGGGCGGCATCTTCCAGTCCTTCTTCGGCGGGGGAGCGGCCAGCCGCGGACCGGCCTCCCGGGCCCGACGCGGCCAGGACTCGCTCGTGGCCGTGGACGTGGAGCTCTCCGACGTCGCCTTCGGGGCGACCCGGTCAGTACCCATCGACACCTACGTCACCTGCACCGCCTGCGAGGGCTCCTGCTGCGCGCCGGGCACCGAGCCGGTCACCTGCTCCCAGTGCAACGGTGTCGGCAACGTCCAGCGCATGACCCGCACCCTCCTGGGGCAGGTGATGACCTCCTCACCCTGCCCGGGCTGCCAGGGCTACGGCACCGTCATCGTCACCCCCTGCAAGGACTGCTCCGGCGAGGGCCGCACCCGGGTGCGCCAGGACCTGGAGGTCTCCATCCCCGCCGGGGTGTCCACCGGGACCCGTATCCGCATGTCGGGGCGCGGCGAGGCCGGCCCGGCCGGCGGCCCCAACGGCGACCTCTACCTGGAGATCCACGAGAAGCCGCACGAGTTCCTCGAGCGCGACGGCGACGACCTCTACACCGAGCTGCGCGTGCCCATGACCGCGGCCGCCCTGGGCGCCGTCTTCCCGCTGCAGACCCTCGATGGCGAGCAGAACGTCACCGTCAAGGCCGGCAGCCAGCCCGGCGACGAGGTCGTCCTCGACGGCCTGGGCGTGGGACGCCTGCGCCGCAAAGGCCGCGGGGACCTGCACGTGTCCATCGTCGTGGAGACCCCCACGCACCTGGACGACCGCCAGCGCGAGCTGCTGGCCGAGCTGGCCCGCCTGCGCGGGGAGGACGACGTCGAGCCTGTGCGCGACTCCAGCGTCATGGGCAAGCTCAAGGAGCGCTTCTCCGGGCGCTGAGCGCTACCTGGCGGCTGGGCGGCGGCTTTGCGGACCGCCGTTCAGCTGCTGGCCGGCGGCTGGTCGGCGCGAGGTGACTCGGGCCAGTAGTGGGAGTCGGGGGTGGCCCGGGCCCCGAAGATCGCCTGGCCCACCCGCACGCAGGTGGAGCCGCCCTCGATGGCGGCCTCGAAGTCCCCGCTCATCCCCATCGACAGCAGCCCGTCGCCGACGGTGCCCGCCTGGAGGGCGGCGTCGCGCAGCCGGCGCATGATGCTGAAGCACTCGCGCACCCGTGCCTCGTCACTGGTGTTGGCGGCCAGGGTCATGAGCCCGCGCACCCGCAGCGAGGAGTAGGCCGGCAGTGCCGCGAGGAAGTCGGCGACGTCGGCCGGCTCCAGCCCGAACTTGCTGGGCTCGCCCGAGGAGTTGACCTGCACGTAGACGTCCAGGCCGCGCCCGGCCGCCTGCAGGCGCCGGTCGAGGGCCTCGGCCAGGCGCAGGGAGTCCAGGGCCTGGAACTCGTCGGCGAAGGCGGCCACGTTCTTGGCCTTGTTCGTCTGCAGGTGGCCGATGACCGACCAGGAGATGCCCAGGTCAGCCAGGTTCTCGCTCTTGCGCTGGGCCTCCTGGACCTTGTTCTCACCCATCTGGGTGATACCCGCGGCGAAGGCGGTGCGCAGGCGCTCCTCGGGGACGGTCTTGGACACCGGCAGCAGACGGATCTGGGAGGCGTCGCGGCCGGCGCGCTTCGCGGCGGCGTCGATTCGGGCGCGGACGGCGTCCAGGTTGCGGTGGAAGTCCTCCACCGTGATGGCGGTGGTGTAGGTGGGGGTCGGGGACGACTGAGGGGAATGGGCGGCTGAAGATAACTCGGTCATGGTCACTGACGCTAGCACCGCCGACGGACACCGGTTCGATGCGGCCCGTAGGCTGGGGCCGTGACCGCACCCGTCTTTCTCTTGACGCCCGAGACCATTGAGCCTGCCGACGCTGTCGCATCGGCGGGGACCGGAACTGTCCTCATGCTCACCGGGCCTGAAGCCCGCCATGCCGTGACCGTCAAGCGCCTGCGTGCTCAGGAGCGCGTGGACCTCGTTGACGGTGCAGGCCTGCGCCTGCTGTGCGAGGTGACCGGGGCCGGCGTCGGCGGTGCCAAGGACCGCCTGGCCGTGCGGGTCCTGGAGCGCGTTGAGGAGCCCGAACCGTCGCTGCGGCTGGCCCTCGTTCAGGCCCTGGCCAAGGGCGGGCGCGATGAGCAGGCCGTGGAGACCGCCACCGAGGTCGGGGTGGGGCTGGTGCTGCCCTGGCAGTCCGAGCGCTGCGTGTCCGTGTGGCAGGGGGCCAAACAGGCTAAGGGGCGTCAGCGCTGGCAGGCCACCGCCCTCCAGGCAGCCAAGCAGGCCCGTCGGGCCCGCGTGCCCGAGGTTGAGGAGGTGCGGGACACCCGCAGGCTGGTCGACTGGGTGGGGCAGACGGTTCGTGGCGGGGGCGTGGTGCTGGTCCTGCACGAGGAGGCCAGCACCCCGATCAGCACCGCGATGGAGTCGGTGCGCCTGCCCGCGCCCGGACAGGCGCCGTTGGCGCTGGCCGTCGTCGTGGGGCCCGAGGGCGGTATCAGCCCCGAGGAGACGGCGGCCCTGGAGGTGGCCGGGGCGACGACGGTGCGGCTGGGCCCACATGTCATGCGCACCGCCTCGGCCGGCCCCGTCGCCCTGGCCGTCCTCGCCCACGCCAGCGGCCTGTGGGAGTGAGGCAGTGGTGATGGTGACGATCCTTGTGGAGATCGGAGGAGCTGAGTCGGCTGGCTGACGAACGTGGTTTCAGCGTGGATGCCGCTTGCTTCAGGCTAGTGCTCTTTCGAGTGCTTCTCGCATGAACTGACTGCGAGTTTCGCCCTGAGCCTCAGCCCTACGGTCCAGTGCATCTCGATGTGAGCGTGGCACTTTGAAGGCGATGGTGACAAGATCCTCGTCTGAGAGTCGAGGCCTGCCTGGAGAAACAATGAACTCTCCTGGAGTGCCGGGATACTCTCCTCGTTCTGCTGCCTCACCAAGTCGCTCGATCTCGTCATCAGTGAGCGTGGCGCCGCTCTTCGTCTTATAGGTGCTCATGTGTTCTCCCTCCTAACCTGTAGTTCCTGAGCCATCTTGTCGGTGAGTCTCATAGCGTGAAAAATCAGTAGGCTGCCATCGTCGAGTTCCACCCCAACCATCTCGAGCAGCCGTCCATGAGGGTCTGCTCCGGCTGCTGCGTAGTACTCAGGCGGGTCATAGTTTCTTCGGCGGACTGCGATGGCGCTGCGCCAGGCGGACTCAACGTCTGCGACCTGTATGTCAGGGTGACGGCGGGTGATGCGAGGATGAACGGTGATCCTGTCCAACATCCGCACAATCTCCTGCCGACATATTTTGTCAAACAAAATTCTAGCATGTCGTGTCGCAGGGTCGCTTCCCAATGGGATGGATCGCAGGCATGCTCTGTCTATGAGTGAGACGAGTGAGCGATGAGCCCGCGGGGACGGCGGCCGGCGGGGAGCCCGGACACGCGTGAGGCCATCCTGGCGGCGGCCCGCACCGCCTTCGCCCGCGACGGCTACCAGACCTCCCTGCGCGGCATCGCGCGCGACGCCGGCGTCGACCCTGCCCTGGTCCACCACTACTTCCCGGACCGCGCCACGCTCTTCGCCAAGGCCGTCATCGAGTCGACCGCCGGGGTTGACGCCAACCTCATGCACCGGGCGGCCTCCATCACCGAGCTCGAGCCCGAACGGCTGGGGGAGGGAATCGTGCGCGCCTTCATCGGCCTGTGGGACGACGCGGGCGCGGACCGCTTCACCGCAGTCATCCATGCCGCGCTCGGTCAGGGCAGTGACGTCGAGCCCTTCCGTGATTTCATCGCCACCGGGGTTCTCTCGCCGATCGTCACCCACTTCTGCCCCGACCGCCCCCAGCTGCGCGCCCAGCTCATCGCCAGCCAGATCATCGGACTCGGCCTGGCCCGCTGGGTCGCCCGCATGGACCACATCGCCGGCCTCGACATCGAGGCGGTCGCCGCGCTCGTCGGCCCTACCATTCAGCACTACGCCTTCGACGACCTGCCCGACGTCACTGATCCCGTCTGATCACTGAGATCGGCTCGGTCTCCGAGCCGAGTTTTGTCCGTTTGGGACGGCTTTGAAGCTGCGTTTCTGGCCTGGGGCCCAGCTAAGCCACCCTGACCTGCACGGATGGGAACCGCTCTGGCTGAAGGGTTGTTCAAAGTCGTCCCATGTGGACAGTTTCCAGCCCCAGCCTCTGGACAGCGGGTCATCGTCGACCTATATTCATCACATGATGAAAAGCGATGAAGGAGAGGCGCCCCGGGAGTCGGGGGCCGGCAACCAATCGCACGACTCCAGCCGAGACATCACGTCCTGCGCCTCCTCGGCGCAGCCGGCCGTCACCGCGACGGACCTGCGCGTGAGTCGCGGGCGCAAGGAGATCCTCCACGGCCTGGCCCTGAACCTGGCGCCCGGCACGATCACCGGCCTGCTCGGTCCCTCGGGCTGCGGCAAGACCACCCTCATGCGCACCGTCGTTGGGGTTCAGCGCTACCGCGGGCAGGTCGAGGTCCTCGGGCACGCCCCCGGTGCCGCCGCCGTGCGCGGCCGAGTCGGTTATGTCACCCAGGACCAGGCCGTCTATACCGACCTGACTGCCCGCCAGAACCTGCGCTACTTCGCCTCCCTGGCCGGTAGCCGGGCCCGCGACTTGGACGAGGTTCTCGACGTTGTCGGGCTGACCGCCCTGGCGGACCGACCGGTGTCCACCTACTCCGGTGGCGAGGCCGGCCGCGTGAGCCTGGCCTGCGCGCTTGTGGCTGACCCCGACCTGCTTGTCATGGATGAGCCGACCGTCGGCCTGGACCCGGTCACCCGTGAGGAGCTGTGGACCACCTTTCACGCCCTGGCTGAGCGCGGCGTCACCCTCCTTGTCTCCAGTCACGTCATGGATGAGGCCTTCCGCTGCGACCAGGTCCTCCTCATGCGTCAGGGCCGCATCCTGGCCACCACCACGGCCAAGGACCTCCTGGCCAGCACCGGGGCGGACACGGTGGACGCCGCTTTCCTGGCCGTCATCGCCGACTCCGAGAGCCGGCTCGGGCAGAAGGGAGGGCAGCGCTGATGCGTCTGCGCACCTACCTGGCCACTACCCGCCGCATCCTGGCTCAACTGCGTGCCGACCGGCGCACGGTCGGCCTCATTTCGATCGTGCCCGCCGCACTGCTGACGCTGCTGTACTTCGTCTACCGCGACTACCCCGGTGCGGACCTGCTGTTCAACCACATCGCCGTCTCCATGATGGCGATCCTGCCGATGACGGTCATGTTCCTGGTCACCAGCGTCGCCATGCTGCGCGAGCGCGTGGGCGGCACCCTGGAGCGGCTGTGGACCACCCCGATCCACCGGGCCGACCTCCTGTTCGGCTACGCCACCGCCTTCGCGCTGACCGCCGTCATCCAGTCCCTCATCCTGTGCGCCGTAGCCGCCTGGGGCCTGGACGTGGACATCTCCGCCTCCTGGGGGTGGGTGGTGCTCACCGCCCTGGTCGACGCCTTCGTCGGGGTGTCTCTGGGGCTGTTGGTCTCGGCCTTCGCGCGCACCGAGTTCCAGGCCGTCCAGTTCATGCCGGTGGTTATCGCACCCCAGCTGTTCCTGTGCGGGCTCCTGGTCAGTCGCGACCAGCTGCCGCGCGCCCTGGAGGCGGTCGGCGACGCCCTGCCCATGAGCTGGGCGGTTGACGCCGTCACCGAGCTCACGACGGCCAGCGAGCCCTCCGACGATTTCTTCCGATACCTGGCCTACCTGGTCTGCTTCGGCCTGGTGGTGCTGGGGGTGGCGGCCTCCACCGTGCCGCGCAAGACCCGCTGAGCAGGGAAACGTGCGACGGCGGGCGCGAGGGTGAGGGCCTTCGTGCCCGCCGTGCCGTGGCGTCGGGCGGGGTTAGGGTTGCCTTATGTGGATCGTCTTCGCCTGCGGCTCAGCGCTTTTTGCCGGCATCACCGCCGTCTTGGCCAAGGAGGGGATCCGCACCACTGACTCGACTGTGGCGACGGCGCTGCGCACTGTCGTGGTGCTGGTGGGGGCCTGGGGCATGGTGTTCATCGTCGGCTCGCAGACCGACCTGACTCACCTCGATGTCCGCAGCACCGGCCTGCTGGTGCTTTCGGGGCTGGCAACCGGGGCTTCCTGGCTCTGCTACTTCAAGGCGCTCCAGCTCGGTAGCGTCAGCAAGGTCGTGCCGATCGACAAGCTGAGCACAGTGCTGACAGTGCTGCTGGCCCTCATGTTCCTGGGGGAGAGGGTGCGCCTTATCGGTGCGCTCGGGGTTGTGTTCATTGCGGTCGGGACGTTGTTGATGCTCGACGCCGATGACCTGCGCGTCCTGCCCCGGGCCGTGCGCGGCGGCGGGGGCTGGTTGCTCTATGCGCTCGGCTCAGCCTTCTTCGCCGCGCTCACCGCGATCCTCGGTAAGGCTGGCATCACTGGGGTGGAGTCCAATCTCGGTACCGCGATCCGTACGGGGGTGGTCCTGGTGATGGCCTGGGTGATGGTGGTCGTCACCGGAAGACTCCGGGAGGTCCGTGCCGTGCCGCGTGGTGAGCTCGGCTTTGTCCTGGCCTCCGGGGCTGCGACGTGTGCCTCCTGGCTCTGCTACTACCGGGCGCTCCAGGACGGCCCCGCCAGCGTGGTCGTCCCCATCGACAAGCTGAGCGTGCTGGTCACCGTCCTTTTCTCCACCCTCGTCCTGCGGGAGGCCGTAAACAGGCGCTACCTCGTCGGGCTGGCCCTGCTCGTTGTTGGGGTCTTGGTGATGCTGATCCGTTGAGGGCGCCAGCTGTTGGACGATGACTGGCACCGTCGTCACTGTGCCCGCAGCGGGTTTCAGGCAGCTGGCATGGGTGGAGTACTGGGCTCTACTGCTTGCGTATGTATGCGATGGTGAACTCCTTGACCTGGCGGAAGTACTGTTGACGCAGGCGCAGATCGAGCCAGTCGGTGTCGAAGGGCTGGAATACGTCCAGTCCGCGTCCCAACATGATGATCCAGTCCGTGTCGGTAGTGATCGAGCGGTCATGGATAGTGTCGTTGAATGAATACTCGAATTTGATGCCGGCGACGGCCGAGTTGGTGCGGATTGTCTCTAGTTTCTCCTGCTGCTTGGTCGCGTAGGTGGGATCTTTATCGCGTTTGGTGGTCAGGTGGACGGTGATTTCCTTTGTGGTATCGGTGTACTTGGCGATGGTCTCAATGAGCTCCATCAGGTTGCGCGCCTGGTAGGGCTGGCGGATATACGGGTCAACGACGTCAATGCGGGTGGCTCCGCGCACGTACGGGCCAATGTACCGGTCGAAAGTGAAGCCGCGCCTACCTTCGGCGAGCTCGAGACGCTGTTCTTTCAGTTCTGATCCCGAGTGTTTCTTCCTGGGGGTCACTTCACCGGTGCTGTTGGCATCGTTGGTGGGAGCGGTCTTGCCTGCGGATTCGGAGCGAGCCTCGCCTGCTTCGGTACCCGGATGGTACAGCTCCGGATACTCGTCTTCCTCCAGAGTGGTCACCTTATAGATATGTCCCGCGTGGGTGTATTCGAAGTTGACCGCCGTCATGGTGCCATCGATGCGGATGAGCTGGTCCTTGACGCGTTTACGCCCTTCGAGCGCGATCCGAAGTTGGGCACCGATCTCATCGTGGTTGGCCTGCCCGGAGGGATGGATGAGTTTCATGAGTCCGGAGAAGGTCTTGTGGATGCCATCTTGATCACGAGTGGATAGGTCGTCGGATAGCGCGAAATAGCGTTCATAGTGGTGCGAGTAGTCGATGTCGCGCAAGGAGCGAAGGACTTCGGCCAGGTAGTCGACGACGAAGCCGTAGCCGCTGGAGAACATCTCGCCACGAATCTGCTCGAACTCCCAGCCGGGCACGTAGCAGTGGATGCGGTCCAGGAAAGCAGGATCATGGTACTGCTCGGGAAGCTCCTCGAACAGGTCGGAGTTCTTGAGCATATAGGGCACAGTATGGGAGGTGTTGCCAACGAACACCATGGATGCTTCCGCACCGAGCGTCTCGACACCCCGGGAGAAGGACTTGTTGGCCATGTAGTTTTTCATGATGTCAACGAGTGCGCGGTCGGCACGTTTCTTCTTTCCGGCGAACTCGTCAAAGGCAACGCAGTCCCAGTAGCCGACCAGCCCGATTCTCCCGGAGGCGTTGTTCACGAAGAGCTTCGGGACGGTCACCTCGCCCCCGGAGATCAACATGCCGTGAGGTGAGAACTCGGAGTAGATGTGCGACTTGCCGGTCCCCTTGGGGCCGAGCTCCACCAAGTTGTAGTTGCGCTCAACGAAAGGAATCAGCCGCACTAGGTGAAGGAGCTTAGCTCGGGGGCCGAACATGGCGGGGTTGAAACCGATGGACTGAATGAGTAGGTCGATCCACTCTTCGGTACTGAACTGTTCTCGGGTGCGGGTATAGGACTCCAGATTCAGGCGCGAGAGCTGGATGGGCTTGAGCGAGTGCAACCGCCAGGGAACGTCTTTTGAGTTGCCCGAGTAGGCGTAGACGATGTCGCAGATGCACCAGACTCCACCGGTCAGGAGCTTGGGATGGTTGCGTACCGTCTCCGCACTGACCTCCACCCTGCTGATGCCCAGGTTGGAGAACTCGGCCTCATAGATGTCCAGCCTCTCATTGAGGGCGACGGAGACCTTGTCAATGATGCGGTGGCGGCCCTTCTCCCGGATACGCGACTGGATGAGTCGGTTCTCCCCTCGGTGCACGTAGTGGTCCCGGAGGATGGTTCGGACGTGCTCGATGCCGGAACGGATAGTGGCCTCATCGTCCGTGGCCGCGTACTGGCCTAGCAGGTACTCCAGGACGTAGGTGGGCACGATGGCGTTGCCCTTGACGGTCTTGACAAGGTCCTTGCGGACGACGACGCCGGGGAAGGCCGCTGCGATCTTGCGGTCCAGCGGGGTGGGGGAGAGGTGCTGTAGCTGGTCGGCCAGTTCGAGCTCGGTGGGTTCCGGGGTTGTCATAGTTGCATCCTAGAAGTCGAAGTCCGCACCAAAGTCGCTGGTGAAGGTTCGTGAGAGGGTGAAATGAGCTTTTTCGCTATAGGGGCGGCGTTGCGAACCGACCGGTTCGTGCAGCCGCAGCTCGATGGTCTTGCCGTTGAAAGCGTCTGCATCTCTACTCAGCGTCAGCGTGAGCGGGAAGAACCGGTCCCTGGCTTCTGGTGAGGTCTGTGAGCAGTCCACTGTGACCTCGTCGGAGATCAGTGTGTTGCCTGCATACAGTCCGGCGACCAGGCGGCGCGCCTTGACCTTTTCTCTGACCGGCTCTTGTTGGAACAGCATGATGGTGATCTGCCCGGTGGTGATCTTGTCAGTTTCGGTAACGATCTTGACGGGGGTTTTGTGAATGTCCGAGGAACGCCCCTTGTTGACGGCGATGACAGGTACCACGACCTCCTGCAGAGAAGCGCCACCGTGCACGAAACGCGTACCGGAGCCGGTGGTGCGGATTCGGTGGATGGAGGCGGGCACTTGAGCCTCGATGTCTCCAGCCATCTGAAGCTGCTGGGATGAGAAGGTGATGAATGCGGGGTCTCGCTTGAGGCCGTGGCCCAGCGCGAAGCGATGGTTCACATGCAGCAGGGTGTCGCCGTGCGGTTTGACAGATAGATAGTCCTGATCCTCCAAGCGGCTGTCCTGATAGAGGAAACCGTGATCGGCGGTGATGAGGACGTTGTTAACGTTGGCGTTCGCCAGCTTCTTTACCAGCCGGACCAGCTCCTTGATGGCGACCTCGCAGGCGCGGAAGGTGTCTGACTCGGTAGCCTGCTTGTCCCCGGTGTTGTCGATCTGGTTGTGGTAGACGTAGAGCAGCTGGTGGT
Organism: Actinomyces acetigenes; assembly: GCF_031296635.1. Classification (NCBI taxonomy): domain Bacteria; kingdom Bacillati; phylum Actinomycetota; class Actinomycetes; order Actinomycetales; family Actinomycetaceae; genus Actinomyces; species Actinomyces acetigenes. The sequence goes on along the minus strand of NZ_JASPFC010000002.1, from coordinate 54,562 downwards.
TCTTGACTAACTCTCTGGCTTCGATTGGCTTCATGTCGAGGAGCTCATTGGCCTGGATCGCAGTGCCCCCTGCGGACGTGAGTACCCTGCTGCGGTTCTCGGTTCCCGCACTGGGATTACCGTCCACCTCCACTAACCCGTCATTGGCAAAAGCAAGGGACTTGTGCGGCAGCAGTGCTGCCATGCCGAGCTGGGTGTAGGAAGGCAGCACCGAAAGCATGGCTGATGGCCTCGCCGTGAAGCGGTCCTCTTGGCTGATACGTCGTGCCAGCTCCTCGCCCACCTCGTAGCGCAGCGCGTCAGAGACGATGACGACGATCTTCTTGCCCTTGTCCAGCCAAGGCCTGCTGACGTGATCAGTGAAGAAAGACATGGCAGAAGGAACCGAATTGATCTCCCACCGTTCCAAGCCCTCGATGTACCTGCGCCACTCCTGCCCGAGCGGCGTGAGGAAGTCTCTGATGTAAGCTGCTTCTACCGCTGTTTTCAGTGTGTCGAGGGCGGAGTCCGGCTCGTAGAGGTTGAGGTTCTGGTTGAACCGCCGGTAGGCTTGGTCAATGGAGAACCAGTGCTGGGTGTAGCGCTCGAAGCCATCCTGGAGGGAGGACATGTTCCAGGACCCGGCGTCGATACGAGTCAGCAGGGTTGACGCCGCGCTGACGGCCTCATAACCGGCCTTGAACTTGCTGTGCCACGGCAACGCAGCACGACTCTGCACGGCCTCCTGTACTTCCTTGTCCGTCAAGCTGCGCTCTTGCACCCGCTGCGCCAGACGCCGGACGATTTCCTGGTCCACCAGGGGGAATGTTCGCCGGCTCAGCAGCTCGGGCAGGTCGAAGTCGGCGACACGCTCCGCAATGCCTAGCAGCTCTGCCGCACGACGAGCCAGCAACCGGTAGGAATCGGCGAACCGGAAGTCGTTGTGCCACGTGCTGAAGTCACGGCGGATGTTGGCGTACTGTTCGGCGCCCAAGTCCGCATGGGTGGGGGCAAACTCCTCCCACGCCCGGTTGAACAACCACCCCACGAAGTCGTTGACGCTGGGCTCTTCCTCGGGGGCGTATCCGTAGATGTTGCGCGTCCCTTTCCAGTGAAAATCGGCGAGTCCCAAGCGAGTGATCGTACCGATGCCGGTGGACTCCCCGTCCGCGTTCTCCATCAGCAGCGCCCGCCAGAGCGCCTCCAGCGAGCGCTCCTCAGTGCCCAGCACAACGGCGACCATGGAAGCGGTGATGGCAGAAGCGTCGTCATCCGGACGCAGACGGGCCTTGAGCTTGTCGCGGCGCTGTGCGCTGTCGAAGAAGAGCGGGTACTGAGCGACGACGCTACGCAGCGCCAATCCGCCCCCGAGCTCCTGCACCAGAAGCGAGGTGTGGTCCGCGGTGAAGGTCCCGTAAGCGAGCTCCATGTCCTTGAGCCAGTTGTCGGTGACTGTCTCCGGGGTGTCTGGCTCGCGGAAGCGGTAGAGCAGGAACTTGCGCTTCGGCTCGGTCAGCAGGACCCGGCGCTTCAGGGCGAACTCGTTGTCCTCCACCCGCAGCACGGTGACGTCCGGGAGGGAGAGGGCTTCCAGCGAGTCGGTGTATCTGCCTTCGGGGTCCGACCAGATGACGATCCGCCCGGGTTCGCCGGGACGCTCGAAGCGCTCGCTGAGCTGGCGCAGGATGGCTGTCATGGTGTTCATTCGGAGTCTTCCGTGAGGTGGCGCAGGTAGGCTCGGCCCTCGTCTGTCAGGATGTACCGCTGTGCTTTGCTGCGGGGCTTGTCCGGTACCGTCATTGCGAGCAGCCCTCGGTTCACCAGTGGAACCACATGACGCGTGTAGTTCTGTGACAGGGGCTTCAGACCAGCGGCTTCCAGGAGAATGTTTCGGTGAACCGGCCCCTGAGCGGCCGCCCACATCATAACCACATCATACCTACCATCATTGCTATGCGTGTAGGTATGTTCTGGGTGGTTATGATCCTCTGACCTCTGCTCCTCGCTCTCCGGTGCTCGACTACCGTGCGCATCGGCATGCTGCGGGTCGTGGCTGGGCACGTAGATCGTCACCCGTACTCGGTCCTGCACCTCTTCGATGACGGGTTCGGGTAGACCGGCTTCGGCCACTTGCTCAAAAACGCGCTGGACGCCGGTGCCCCACTGCTCCATGATCCCGGCCTCACGGAAGATGCGCGCGAGGGCGGGGTTGCGCAGGCGAGATACGCGTCGCATCGTGTCGATGGTCATGCCCGGCAGCAGCAACCCTGGGCTATCCACCTGAATGCGATCGTCGTAGAAACCGATTCTGATGGGCGTGCCGCGTTCGGCGTAGGAGGCGTGCACGAGGGCGTTGACGATCACTTCGCGGATAGGCTCAATGGGGATCGAGTAGATATCTCGGCGCCGCACCTGGCCGAACACCGCGGTCTTGTAAGCGTGCTTGAGCAAGAACTCCACGGCACGGTCGACTGCGAGCGGCATGGGGCCGTGAATCTCGGTCTGGTCGAAGATGTCGGTGCCGTGCGGCCCGCGCAAGCGGCCGCACTGGACCCAGGCGGAGGGGAGAAAGCGTGTGGGATCGGGGCAGGATGCGAGAATGCCCGCATTGGTGGGGACGATCTGGTCTCCCTGCTTGACGGCGAGGCCACGTGCCAGCAGGTCGGCTACGGATGTGCTGCGTCCGCGCAGCTTGGAAAGGACCTCGAGATCCAGGTCTTCTAATGCGGCGCGTGGCTCGCGCAGGTCTTCGAAGGCGATGCCGCGGGCATTGCGCTCGAGCTCGGCGACGAGTGCCGAGTCCGCCTGCCGTGTGGTCGAACCGAGCCGCACGTAGACACCGGCTTCCGGTCCCAGACGGGTGATGTGGTGAGGGCGACGAGTGCTGAGCGGCACGTCGACAATGAGGACCGTCTTGTCTCTCAACGTCACTAGGTCGATAGCAGGCACCAGCTGGGGCGAAATTCGGTCGTCGATGAGGCTGGCGATGCGTTCCTCCTCAGCAAGCGGGTCATCGACGCCGACGACCGTGCCGTCGTCTGTGACCCCGATGACGAGCCGCCCACCCGCCGAGTTCGCAAAGGCAACAAGCGTCCGCAGTGGACCATCGGGCGACGACAGATCGCGTTTGAACTCGAGGGTCTTACTCTCGTGGTCTGCAAGGCGCCCATCTGCTCCGAGCGTAAAATATTCTCTCATGCCGGAACTTCTTCTGCCGTCGAAAACGAAGTGCCCAGCAATACCTCCGGATCATGTCCGAGTGCTTGGCACATTGAAGTGAAATGCTCACTGTCCACATGGTCCATAAAAGTGAACAGTGCATGCAGAAAAGGCACTGACTCACTCGGTTCAAGCGGCTTCGTCGGGTCTGCCTCCTCTAGGTGCGAGTTTGCGTGAGCGTACCGCACAACCATCGTGCGCACCGAGTCATCCAGTCCTGGATGTGCATCTAGGGCGGCACGTACGGAGTTGTGCAGTTTTCCCATGTTTGCGGGTGTGCGGAAACTCAAAAAGCCTTCCAACAGCTTACGGGCCGTGTTGGGCACCAGGGCGGCTGCTTCCATCTGGGCGATCAAGTCGAAGTCTTTGTCATATTCTTTAAGGCAGGTTGCGACCTGGTCGAAGAAAAAGTGATACTGAGAACGCAGTCTTTTCCGTCGATCATCGTCCAGCTTCCAAACCTCGAGTTTCGGTTTACGACAACCGTGGCCGTCTACGTGAGCGCAAACCCGATAAGCCTTGTACCCTCCCTCACGTCGGCTCTTTGGCACGGCTTCCATCTGGATAAGCCATTGGCGGAAGAACTCGAAGTTGTGGGTCAAAAGAAAAACCTGACTGGCATAGGTATTGACAACTAGCTCCGACCAGATGTGAGCAGAGGCACCGAAAAGAATGCCGTGGTCGAGGCTGGAGACCGGGTCGTCGATGACGACGATCGGAGGATCCCCCGCAATCTTATTTTCCCTGACACTTGAGAGGAAGTACAGTAGCGCAATGGCAGTCTGCTCCCCCTCGCTGAGGTGGGTGGCCGGCGCGCCAGCCCGTTTGATAACGTAGTGTTTGGAATCTTGGGTGCTAAATGTCAGCTCATTGCGGCCCAAGAGGCCGCACAGTCCATTGGTGAGCTCGTTGGCTCCCGGTGCAGGGTCACCATCTACACTCTCCAGTATAGCGATCTCCCGATCGAGATCCTCGAGATCAGTCTTTTGGCTGTTTTGTTCTTCCTTAAGTGCCTCAAGGTCTTTCTTGAGGTTCACGTACTCATCGAGGAAATTCGCAATATGGAAGTATTCGACGCGTTGAGCAGCCTTCGCCGCCTCCGTGTCGTGGAGATTAATCTTTTCCTGATGTTTGTCAACGACCGACTTGATGCTGTCAATGGCAGGAGCTGTGAGCGTGAGATTAGAACTGAGTTTCGGAGTGCTGAAAGGATTCTCTCTCTTTTCCTTCAACGCCAACACAATGCTTTGAATTGTCGCGGCGTAGGTATTATGTTCGGATTCGTAGATGGTGTGGGAGTTCTGTAGCTCCTCCTGCAAGTCTTCATATACGTCAGATCGGCCAGGAAAAGAGTCCAGGTAGCTTCTTGATGTTGCTTCCGATCTTCTCAGGCGGTTTATGAAACTGTCGATATCGGCCTGGATCTTCTTGAAAGACTCGTCAAAGTGCGCATTAAGAGCTTTGAGTCGGTCGGCGGGTAGTTCCTGTCCGCAGAACAAGCACTCCTCGAGGTCCTGGTGAAGAGAGATACCTTCCTGCACCCACATGGATCGGCCAGGGTGTCCCACCAGTTCACTGATTGGTGTGTTACCCAGCACACTTGTCGCCAGTAACTGGCGCACTTCGTTGAGTGCATCCTGCTCCATTAAAATACCTCGTGGCGGAAGGTTAACGGAATTCATCGCCTGCCCCGTCGCACGTTCGCGATCAGCAGCGAGGTCTGTTGAGGCGTCGGTCAACGACGACGGATTGTTCTCCAGTAATTCTCGAACCTGTCGTTTCGAGTAAATATTTGTTGCTCTGTATCGGGAAATCGGTGAGCTTCTGAGATCGTCAACAATCTGCTTTGCCACCGCGGTCATTCGCTTCCCAATAGCATTCTCGGATGATGTGACCCGCTTCTCGAGTGCATGAATGCTATTTTTCACCTCGTCCCGTTGGGGGTGTAAAATTCTCAGTTGCTCCTCGGCGTCCGCAAGGCGCTCGCCTATGGTGAGCAGCGCTGCGGGTTGTGGCCCGTTCGCTTCCTCGAACCGAAGATTTTTGCGAACAAAATCCTTATTGAATACTCGTACTCGACCCCAAAATTCGCGATCGTCCAAGTCGATCGGGAAAGAAGAAAGCCCTGCGCCCTGGGTTGCAAGTAGCTGCAAACCGGAACTGGCTTCGTCATTGTTGCCGTCACGAGACTCGGATTCGGAACATGCGTTCGCAGCACAGCCTGCCAGAAGGTTAGCAAGGGTGCTTTTGCCGCTACCGTTCTGGCCGTAGATGAGATTAACTCTGGCAAACTCGACGCCACCGTCTGGCTTCCAGTTCTGAAAGATGCGGTAGTTGTCGACCTTGTTGATTTTGTGGATCAGGGCTTTGGTCATTTGACGCCATCCTCAGAGGTGAGCTGGTGGGTTGGCCAGGTCCAGGTTTGCACGTCGCGTCGTTTCTTCTCGATGGCGGGGATCTTCTGGAGCACTTGACCGAAGCGGAGGTAGTTGACCAAGACACCGTCATCAAGATCGATAGGCAGACGACGAGATGCGAGGGGGAACAGGATATCCCTCTCATAGTCCTCGCACTCGGTCAGTGCCTTGCGGTAGGTGTCGGCGCGCTTCTGATCGGCGACCGTCTTGGACCGCTCCAGGTGGCCGACCTCACTACGTAGCTTTGCCTGGAACTCCCTCAGGTAGTCACCGAGCACCGTGTTCAGCGTGTCCGGCGTATAACGGTGCAGGTAGATCAGAGCCTGGAAGGAGGCCTTACTGTCGGGTCGGGAGGAGACCATCCAGTAGATCGGCCGGTTGGAGTAACGACGACAATGGTCTTTATAGAAGTCTTTCACAAAGTAGTTTCGCAGAGACTTGCCCAACGAGTCTTCAATCAGACGCAGGTTTGCCTCAAGGTGCTCCTTGCCGAAGACGGCTGCGAGGAAGGATCGGAACCGAGTGACAATGTCGTCCGTGAACCACTCGCCGGATGTGATAGGGATGACGCCATCCTCGTCTGGACTGAAGGTCGGTTGGGGGACGACATTCAGGAAGTCCTGAATGCTGCTGCCCTGATCGGCGAGGATGAGGCCGGGCGTATCGAGGCTATAGCGGCCGAACAGGCAGCCGACACCGTAGGAGATCAGGTCACGCACCGCATCCGCCACGAAGAGGCGGCGATACTCCTCGTCTGTGCGAGCCGCGCCCTTGCTGGGCGCATAGCGGAAGTAGGGGTTGGACGTCAGTGAAACTCGACTGAGTGGGACCTCAATGGGAACCTCATTTTGAAGACCGTAAACCTCAGCCCAAGAGCGATTATTCTCAGTCTCCAACTCCTGAGCGTCACGAGCTGCGCGGATGGAGTCCTGCCACCAGCGCTCTAGAGAGTCGTGTAACGACTCCGCTGGAAGGGAGCGCCGAATGAGTGGTGAGGTTTGAAAGTTCCACGAGGTCTCGTAAGTATTCCAGTCGTTACGAGAGAGGTAGACTAAATTGTCTGCTAGAGTGACTGCATTGCCGTTAAGGTTGTCTGCTACCGGAAGGCTGGCGATCTGCCCGACTTCGAAATTCAGGGTAGGGGCAACTGCCTTTAGCATTAGTTCGCAAATATGTGAGTTGGTGAACCCTAGTATTTCTAGTGTGCGAGATCGATTTTTAGTGAAAATGGATGTACCGGCGACGTCATATATGAACCCCGTTGGGTAATACCTGAATGCTGGCGAACCGCTACTTACTTTAGACCAAGAGGTGGCGGGCCTGAAGTAAGAGTCCATATTCTGCGGGCGTGACTTTTGCTTGCCAGCTGTGTCACGGAAGTCCTGTATCTCTGTCCCGTCGTTGCTCCAATTGACTACGTGCTCTTGGTTTCCCCACCACTTACGGTATTCTCCTCCCTTGTTGTAGGGAAACCACTTGGCGCCGCTTGTGGCGGCCGTCTCGCGGGAGTCGGCATTGAAGCAGGTACGTGAGCGGGAGACCTCGAACCACTGTCGCAGAAAGCGCGCATTGTCGGCGGTAGCCAAGCCCTGTTTAGGCGCGGCAATCTCGCCAAGCGGCTTGCCCACGGTGAAGGCTCGCGTCATAGCGGGCGACATCCAGTAGGCGAGTCGCGCTCCTGGGAGCGCAAGCAGTGTGTGAGGGCGGGCGGAGAAACACAGGTCGGAAGCGCCGGTCAGGGCGTCCCTCAGCAGGTGTTCTTTCTCGGCCTCGGAGTTGCCGGGCACTGTACGGAAGTACAGGCAGAGCTCCTCAGTACTGCGCCCGTGCTCCAGAACGAAGGCCGTCGTGGAGACAACCTCCCCGCCGATCGAGTCGAAGGCCCGCTCGCCCAGATGCAGCATGGTCACCGGCGGGATGTCACGCAGGATGTGACGGCGCAGCTTCTCAAAAGAGCCGAGGAACATCCATGCCTGCATGGTGATCATGGAGACCAGGCCATGCTCGGCGTCGGCGAGTTTCAAACACCGCTCGATGAAGGCGGCGAACAGATCGGACTTCGCCTGCGGATGGTGCTTCTTCACCCAGGAGGACAGCAGCTGCCCCATGTTGCTGCTGCCCATGTACGGCGGATTCGTCGCAACCACCGCGTAGGAACGGCTCAGGTACTCTGCCTGCGCCACTACCTGCTCAGCGCGAGAGTGCAGACCCGAGATGTCCAGGGTGTCAGACGTGATCGACGCTAGTCGCTCTTTTGCGCCGGGCAGCGCTGCGGCGTCGGGGGCGATGAGGGAGCCCAGCACATCGGCGTGAATGAAACTCTGCCAGAGGTACCGGCCTGCCTGAGTATCGGCTTCGGTGCCAGCAAGTTGGTCGAGTTCCGTTGCGTTGAACTCCACTGGCTCGATGACCTGGATGTTCGGCAGCGCAGGGTCGCGTAGGAAGCGACGCTGACGTGCCCGAGCTTTCATCATCAGTGCGAAGGCGGCCAGAGCTGCAGCGCGTGGGTCAATCTCCGTGCCGTACACGTTGTGCGTGAGGATCTGTGTGGGAATCTCCGAGGGTGCGTAGCCCTCTTCTTCATAGATGGCGTAGAGAAGATCGAAGGCATAGGTGAGCATGTGACCTGAGCCGCAGCAAGGGTCCATGACCGTCAGTTGCTCCGGTTCGGTGATCCGTAGGAAGTCGGTCTTGCTACCAGTCGGCTCAACGTAGTAGTCCATCTTCTCGATGAGACGAGAGGTCGGATGGTTCAGCATCCACAGGCGGCCGAGCGAGTTCTCCACCAGATAACGCACGATCCAGTCCGGGGTGAACAGCTGTGTCGCCGCTGGAATCTCAGCCGCGCCGGCCTTCTGATTCTTCCGGAAGCCGGCGAAGACCTCGGCCTTACGCTCAGCGATGTAGAACTGGTACAGCCAGCCAATCACCTCCACGTCCCGGCACATCTCCGCGGTCAGTGCCCTGACCGCCTGCGCGCGCACAGAGCTGTCGGCCAGCATGTCCGCGGGCATGAGCAAGGTGGTGTAGTCACCGTCGGGGGCGAACATGAACGGCATCGTCCGGTTCCAGTCGGCGCAGTATGCGCGCAGAAGCAGCCCATAGGCCTCCTCCTGCGGAGCTGGACTCGTGATCGTTCCGTTCAGTAGGCCGGTGATGCGCTCAGTCGAGCCGAAGACCTGCTGATCGAACTCGCCCCGCTTGGCGGCGGCAAGCACCGCCGGCTGGCCTACCGTCGCCCCGCCGTCCGGGGAAACCAACGCTGGGGACGTGTAGCCGTTGGCATCCATGAACCGCAGCGCAACAATCCGGTTGAACCAGACATAAGCCTGTTCCTCCACGACCCACCGTCGGCCGGCCGCGTCACCGCCGTGATGACGGATGCGCTTCTCCAAGGCCTTGATTGCACTTGGGAACTCCTCGCGTGCCGTCGATGCTGGGGAGAGTACCGCCGTGAGGCGAGCCTCAACCTCCGCCATGAGCTGGGACCGGGCTGAGGCGGCGAAGGCCTCCAAGGTCCGGGTATCAATCACAGGGACACCTGCTTTCCAGAGTCGACCGCTTGGAGGAGGATGCCCCGCAACTCATCGATGTAGGCATCAACATCGGCGGGGGTGCGCAGTATGCGCTTGCGTGGATGGGGTAACTGCCTGAGCGGAACCACTATCGGTGCTGGGGGAGTTGGTGTGCTGGCCTCAGCATTGTTCTCCGCTGTGCGGCGGTCTGCCTCCAGAGCTGCTAGCAGCTCGTCATAGCTCTCCTCGTCAAACTCACGGGCGAGCTGGCGAATCACCGGCACTGAGACAGCCTCAACCACCTGCTGCGTGGCCACGTCAATTCTGCGGTTAACCTTCGTGCGAGTGGCGTCAGTGGCATGCTCCCAGGCGGCACTGCGGCGCAGATCGTTCGCGCGCTCGCCGATGAGATCGGATGCCTCAGCGCGCTCGTCTGCCAGGATCCGGTCCGTGGCGGCGCGCAGCTCGTCGGCGGCGTCCTTCAGATGCCTCATCCGCTGCCCTCGGAAGATGTTCTGATCGGCCAGCAGCGACTCGACTCTGCTCGCCTCATCTGTCTTCAGATAGCGGAGAGTGTCCTTGCGCTCGGATAGCAGGTGCACGGCGTCGTCGTAGATCGTCCTCTGACTGCCGTTCAGGAACTGGGTGACGGGATCGATCACATCCTGCTTCGCGTCCAACAGATCGTCGGTGTGCGCGGAGAACTGGTCCAGATACCACTCGGAATCGCGCCCCATCACCTCCCGGATCAGCTTCAACGGCGCATTCAGTACGGCCAGGAAGGGGTAAATGTTGACGAAGGTGTCCTGTTGCTGTTTCAGCGTCCGATACTCATCCTCGAGCCGTGTCCTCACGTCGTCGGCCAGCTCCAAAGGATCATTCGGAAGCTGACCAGTAGCGAAGAACTCCCGGGCGAAGCTCCGCAGGCCACTGACGCGGGCAGCGTCGAAGCTGCGCTGCGGGGCCACCGCGATTGCCTCGTGCTTCTTCTTCCCGACAGGCAGTACGGCGGGAAGCTCCGTGCGCTTCACAGTGCTCCCATCGAGCGTCATGGACACCCGTGAGGTAGCGGCCAAGCGTGCGAGGGCACACAGGATACTCGGCAAGGTCCACCCATAGGGCTTGCCCTCGAAGTAGGAGACGACCTGCTTGACGGTGGTCCTCACACCCAGCGCGCGCTGGGAGGACAGCCAGGTGTGGATCTCCTCGGCCAGAGGCTGAAGCGTGTCCGTGCTCCGGTCCAGCAGAGCCGGATCATCGCTTGCCACCCGGGCGATGTCCGACTCTGTGTACTGGATGGAACCGAGCAACGACAGATACGGGTAGGTGCGCGTGATCAGCTGTTCCATACCCTCCTGCACGCGCTGCACCGGATCCGAGGCGGACACGGCTATCGACGCCCCACCGATGATCAGCTCAGCGTCGCTGATGGCCTGCTTGACGCGTGCGGTCAGCTCCTTGCGTCGTTTGCTGTTTTGCCGCTTCTTGGAATCGAGAATATGGTTCTGAGAATCGGTCAGTGACGAACCCGCACGAAGCCGGACATACTTATCCGTCTGGACGAGTAAACGCAGATCCTGATACATCCGCGCATCGTCTGCCAGCAGCACCCTGAGCTCGTCACGCCCCATGGACTGGGCCACAATGGCCTCACGAGACAAGCCCAGAGCGGAGGAGATATAACGCACCGCAAGCGGTTGCGGTCGGCTGTAGGGGATCTCATCCAGCAGCAGCTGGTATTTGAAGTCCCCGCCAGTCACTGAATGGCGTAACGACGTACCTCGGACCACGTCCTGATTGATGACGGAGGCCAAGACCTTGGAGATATCCGTGGAGTCGACGTCGGTGCTCTTGATCTCGTTCTCGATGTCCTGTTCCTCATTGGTCAGGTACTCGTAGACCGAGCCATTGCGCTGGACGTAGGTCTGTTGCTCGAGGAGGTCGAGTGCCTGGGAAACCTGGCGGTTCAACTCGGTGAGGTCCTGGCCGAAACGGTTGTACAGGAGCACGGTCAGGTTGCGTGGGGTGGCGGAGAAGTCACCCACATACTTCACCAGGAACAGTGCCTTGAGTAGTCGGACCGCCACGTCGCGCACCGGCCCCTCCGGAAGCTGCGCCTCTGCCGTCGCAATATTGCGAGTAGCGGCTGACTTTACCGCCTGCCGGATGCCGGTGAACATGGCGTCAAAGGACACGACTGCGCCGACCGTGGACTCCTTCAAGTGTGTGGCGACGTCCTGCACCACCCCCAGCATCGAGCGCTCACCCACCGAGGCGTGCCGGCCCTCGAACACGTTGTGCTCAGACAGCCCCACCAAGGCCGCCTGAAAGAAGGGGAACTGGTAGGGCACGAACGGGTAGACCTGCGTGAACCTGTCCCGAGTGTCGTAGTTGCGGTACGTCTTGGAGCCATCGACGAAATCGAACAGGGCGCGGAAACTCGTGTGGAACTCGTCGTACAGCGGATCGAGAGCGGCCTCGGCGTCGGCGTTCTTACTGAGCAGACGCTTCTTGACCACCTCCTCCACGTCGTGGCTCGTCAGCTTCATGCGTGTGGCGAAGCGGGCCTGGATCTTGGAGAAGTCGTTGCCCTGGGTCCTAGTCCGATCCCCGATGACGCTATCCATGTCCTCCTGGCTGGTGACACACACCCATGCGCGCCCGTTGCAGCGCGTGCTCAGCGTCTCCACGATCGTCTGCAGGTTCAGCATGAGCTTGGTGTTGGAGCCGATGAACTGGCCGACCTCGTCCACCATGAACAACAGGCGATGCCCCTCGGGCTGAGCCTCCAACCACTGGGCGACCTCATCGGCGAAGTCCTCAATGGATAGGGAGTACTGCTCCTCATAGCGGGACAGGATGCTCTCGGAAGCCGGCTCGCCGGTCACCTGTGAGAACGCTCTTGTGACGTTGTGCTCCTGGAGAATCCCTTCTTCTCGGCCCTGTTCCCACGGGACGCCGGCGAGTTGGGAGAAGACTTGCTGGAAGTCCTCGAGCAGACCGCGCCGATCCAGATCTCGCTCGAAGCGGGCCACCGACGGTTCGCCCGCGTAGTAGCCCCGCGCCTCGTTGAACACCTTCACGAACACCTGCAGGAGGGCGTCGGTCTGGTTCTTGTCGATCAGGGGCGCCTTCTGATCGATGTTGAACAGCAGGGAGGTGGCCGGGATGTGCTCTACCTGAGTGAGCTTGCCCTGCAGGAAGGCATCCTTCTCTGCCTCGGCCTTCTTCTTGAAGGCGTCCGTTGCGTCCTTCCTGGCGCTGAGCCGTCCGGGCACATCACCCAGCAGGAAGGCGAGCATCTTGAGCAGGTGCGACTTACCGGAACCGAAGAAACCGGAGATCCACACACCGTTGCCGCCGTTGTATACGGGATCAGTGTAGGTCTCCAACAGCTCTGACAGGGCCGCCGCTGTCTCGCCGGTGAGGACGTACTCATCAATCTCGGTGGCGAGATGCTTGGCGTCGTCGGCCTTGATGACTCCTTCGATGGCGCGGGAGACGTCCTTGGCGAAGAGATCACCAATCATCATCTGGCTCATGCGGGCTCCTGTTCCAGAATGTTCTTGGCACGGTAGTACTGGTCATCCGTCAAGAGGTTGAACAGCACCAGAGATGACCCCAATGACGCCGTCTGCGAGTATTCGCCTGGAAAAAGCATGAGCACAGGGAAGTCAGGGACGGCGACTTGCAGGTTGTTCAGAACGTTGTGTGAGCGGATAAAGGGGAACACTCGCCCGATTCCGGTCAGCACGAGCAGGTCGACGCCAGCCTCGGCCTCGATACGACGCTCGATAGCGGGGACGATGTGCTGCTCCGGATCAAGCATGCGCTGCAAGTCCCGGCGGAAGGCGGAGCGGCTGCGGGTGGGCTCGATCTGCTCCAGGCGTTCCAGCATGTTGCCGCCGCGCCCTTCCAGCAGCTCAACGGCCAGCTCAAAGAGATCCACCACGAGGACGCTCAGACCGCGTGTGGTACGCAGTCTGTCAACGATACGGCTGTTTGCCGCCTGTACCTCAAGCTCCTGCTCGGGCGGGTAGGGCCAGATGAAGAATGGCACCTCGTTGCCCAGCCCCTCCATGCGCAGGAACCGGTCAGACGAGAGCACAGCGAGCACATGCTGCTCAACAGAATCAATGTCATCGTTGCTCACAGGCCGCCTCCTACAGGGAAGAAACGTCGATCGCTGGGCGTGCGCGCATCCAGGAGCGCCGACACCTCCGCCGACAGCAGCGGGGAGATGATTGTGGCGTCATCGGCGAGCATGCCGCTCTGGCGCAACGCCAGAAACAGGTTGGTGCGCAGTTTGTTACGAGTTGAGGGTTTGGTCTCCTCCAACTCCGCGTGCCACAGGGCCTTAGAGTCCCAGAATCGCTCGAAGTCGGCCGGAACCAGCTGCGAGACCCCCAGCAGGAAGTGGTCGCGCACCACATCCTGAGCGAACTCCGCCACGAACGCATAATGCCGGCACATCGCTGCCCACATCAGATGCAGACGTTCCGGCCCTGGAGCGGTGACCAGATAGGTTATTTCGGTATCGCTGAGCACAGACAACCGCTGTATGAGCTCGCGGGTGAGCCTGACCGCCGTCGAGCGGGTACGTGCATGCAGCAGGTTGTCGGCATCCAACGCCTTCCGGACTGCCGCCCAGTCACACAGTTCCAGATACAGGGGAGCGGCGACCATGGCCTCCGTCGCCAGGAGACCGCCCAACGCGAAGGACAGCCGGTACGGCTCAGAGGTCGTCACTACGGCGCTGAGATCGCCGGTCACTACAACACCACCCGCTTCGCACTTCCTGATCGCGTGCTTCGCTGCCGCTGAACAATGGGGCAACCCTAGCCGATCCGGACGGAGCCATTGGAACGCACCACATCGACCGGCCTCGGTATGTCACTTCCCCTGAACGCAGTGGTGGAGATGAGTCCGGTTGCCACAACACCGACTGGTCCGCCGCGCCTTGGCCGGTAGCATGGGCCCTGAGATGACGAATACGCCCATCACACCAGCAGCCGCGACCGCGGCGACCACCTCTCCGGCCACTGTCGACTCCGCTTGCGCCGCGGGCCCCGCCGGTGCGGCCACCTCCGCCGAACCGGCGGACGTCACCCGCACCCTCACCCTTCCCGAGGACGTCGCCCCGGTGACTCTCCTGGGTGCCCGGGACGAGGTCCTGCGCGCCATCGAGAAGGGCTTCACTGACGTCGACATCCACGTGCGCGGTACAGCCGTCACCGTCTTCGGCCCCGCTGCCCGCGTCGACACGGTCGTCGTCCTGCTCTCCGAGCTCATCGACGTCGCCCGCACCGGCACGCCCTTGACCGCGGATGCCGTCGAGCGCGCTGTCGGCCTGCTGGAGACCTCCACTCGCCCCACCGAGGTCCTCACCGACGACATCCTCACCTCCCACGGCCGCACCATCCGCCCCAAGTCGCTCGGCCAGAAGGCCTACACCGACGCCATCGAGGAATCCACCATCACCTTCGGCATCGGCCCCGCCGGCACCGGCAAGACCTACCTGGCCATGGCCAAGGCCGTCGACGCCCTGGCCCGCAAGCGCGTCTCGCGCATCATCCTCACCCGCCCCGCCGTCGAGGCCGGCGAGAACCTCGGCTTCCTGCCCGGCAGCCTCACCGACAAGATCGACCCCTACCTGCGCCCCCTCTACGACGCCCTCCACGACATGCTCGAGCCCGAGGCCCTGCCCCGCCTCATGGCTGCCGGCACCATTGAGGTCGCGCCCCTGGCCTACATGCGCGGACGCACCCTCAACGACGCCTTCGTCATCCTCGACGAGGCCCAGAACACCAGCCCCGAGCAGATGAAGATGTTCCTCACCCGCCTCGGCTTCGGCTCACGCATGGTCGTCACCGGAGACATCTCCCAGGTCGACCTGCCCGGCGGACGCGAGTCCGGCCTCATCGTCGTACGCAAGATCCTTGCCGGCGTCGACGGCATCAGCTTCTGCGAGCTCGGGTCGGCCGACGTCGTCCGTCACCGGCTCGTGGGCCGCATCATCGAGGCCTACGCCCGCCACGACGCCGAGGTCGCCGCCCAGGACGCCGCCGCCCGACCCACCGGACCGCCTGGCCACAGCGGCCGCAACAGCCAGTACCGTCGGGGGAGCAGCAACCGCCCCGCCCGGCCTTACTCGGAGAGGAACCCGCATGGCCACTGAGGTCATCAACGAGACCACCACCGTCATCGACGCCGCCGAGTTCGCGGCCCTCGCCGACCACGTCCTGACCGCCATGCACGTCAGCCCCGCCGCCGAGCTCAACATCATGTTCATCGACCCCGAGCCCATGGAAGAGCTCCACGTGCGCTGGCTCGACCTGCCTGGCCCCACCGACGTCATGAGCTTCCCCATGGACGAGCTGCGCCCCGGCTCAGCCGACTCACCCACCCCCGCCGGCACCCTGGGCGACATCGTCCTGTGCCCGCAGGTCGCCGCCAAGCAGGCTCTGGCCGCCGGCCACTCCGCGGTCGAGGAGATGCTCCTGCTCACCGTCCACGGCATCCTCCACCTCCTGGGCTACGACCACGCCGGGCCCGAGGAGAAGAAGGAGATGTTCGACCTCCAGCGCCGCCTCCTGCTGACCTTCCTGGCCGAGCGCGGCAAGTGAGGCCCGCGTGACCGGCATCCCCACCGCCGCACTCATCGCCTGCGCGG
Source organism: Actinomyces acetigenes (assembly GCF_031296635.1). NCBI lineage: Bacteria > Bacillati > Actinomycetota > Actinomycetes > Actinomycetales > Actinomycetaceae > Actinomyces > Actinomyces acetigenes. Next base: position 38,759 of record NZ_JASPFC010000002.1, on the reverse strand, counting down.
TGATCGTCCTGGCCCTGGGGGCCCTCCTGTCGGCCGGCGAGTCCGCCCTGCTGCGCTTCACCCGCGCCGCCGCCGACGACCTCATCGAGGAGGGCCGCCGCGGAGCCGCCCGGGTCCGCCACCTCGCCGAGCACCGCACCCGGGTCCTAGGCGCCCTCAGCATCGCCCGCGTCGCCGTCGACATGCTCGCCGCCGTCCTCATCACCCTGGCCGCCTCCGGGCTCGTGCGCGCCTGGTGGCAGGTCCTGGCCCTGGCCCTGCTGGCCAACATCATCCTGCTGGGCGTCGTCGTCGGCTTCTCCCCACGCACCTACGGCCGACGCAACCCCGCCGGCACCCTGCTCGCCCTGGGCGGCCTGCTCACCTGGGTCGACGTCTTGGCGGCCCCGCAGCGCCGCCTCGTCTCTCGCACCCGCCGCCCCGAGTCCGCCCCCACCGACGCCGAGACCCGCGAGGCTGTCAACGAGGACCTGCGCGAGATGATCGACGAGATCGGCGAGACCGACACCATCGAGGACGAGGACCGCGAGATGATGCGCTCGGTCGTTGAGCTCGGCCAGACCCTCGTGCGCGAGGTCATGGTCCCACGCACCGACATGGTCACCATCGACGCCCATAAGCCCGCCTCCGCCGCCATGCGCCTGTTCATCCGCTCCGGATACTCGCGCGTCCCCGTCATCGGGGAGGACGCCGACGACGTGCGCGGCATCCTCTACCTCAAGGACGTCCTGCGCCGCCTGGCCGCCCACCCCGAGCACGAGGGCCTCGCCGTGGCCGGATTCGTCCGAGACGCCGAGTACGTCCCCGAGATGAAGCCCGCCGACGACCTCCTGCGCGAGATGCAGACCGGCCGCTTCCACATGGCCTTGGCCGTCGACGAGTACGGCGGTATCGCAGGCCTGGTCACCATGGAGGACCTCCTGGAGGAGGTCGTCGGCGAGCTCACCGACGAGCACGACCCCGAGCTGCCCGAGGTCGTCGAAGTCGCCCCCGGCACCTACCGCGTCCCCGCCCGACTCGCCCTGGACGAGCTCGGCGAGCTCTTCGACCTCGAGATCGACGACGACGACGTCGACACTGTCGGCGGCCTGCTCACCAAGGCCATCGGCCGCGTGCCCCTGCCCGGCGCCGCCGGAGACACCCAGGGCGTCCACCTCCAGGCCGAGGAGGCCACCGGCCGCCGCCGCCAGGTCTCCACTATTCTCGCCTCGCGCACCCCCGCCCCCGAAGAGGACACCGATGACTGACACCGCCGACCGCTCCGACAACCCCGCCGAGCCCATCCAGGACGACCAGCCCCAGGCCCCCGAGGAGGCCACCGAGGAGCTCCTGGTCGAGCCCCTCGAGATGCCCGCGCCCGGCCCCGCCCCGGCCGGCTTCCGCTTCCCCACCGACGCTGAGCTCATGGACGGCCCCAACCCGCTCACCGACCCCGACGAGGACGTCGACGGCGAGGACGAGCCCGACGACGACTCCGACGATACCGACGGCTCCGATGACTCTGGCGCCATCCGGCTGGACGCAGACGGCTTCCCGATCCTGGACGAGGACGACGACGCGGGCGAGAGTGCCGACACCGACGCCACTGCCGACACTGGTGACTCGGCCCGTGTCGAGATCGTCGTCCCCGACGTCCCCGAGGACTTCCGCGCCGGCTTCGCCTGCATCGTGGGCCGCCCCAACGCCGGCAAATCCACCCTCACCAACGCCATGGTCGGCGCCAAGATCGCCATCACCTCCGGGCGCCCCCAAACCACCCGCCACAACGTGCGAGGCGTCATCCACAAGGAGAACGCGCAGATCGTCCTGGTCGACACCCCCGGCCTCCACCGCCCCCGCACCCTGCTGGGCAAGCGCCTCAACGACCTGGTGCGTGAGACCCTCACCGACGTCGACGTCGTCGTCTTCTGCATCCCCGCCAACGAGAAGATCGGCCCCGGCGACCGCTTCATCACCCGCGACCTCGCCGAGTTGCGCACCCCCGTGGTGGCCGTGGTCACCAAGGCCGACACCGTCACCCGCGAGGCCCTGGCCGCCCAGCTCCTGGCCGTCAGCGAGCTGGGGGAGTGGGCCGACATCGTCCCGGTCTCAGCCCAGCGCAACGAGCAGATCGACGTCCTCGAGGAGGTCCTCCTCAAGTACATGCCCCTGTCCCCGCCGCTGTACCCCACCGGTGAGATCACCGACGAGCCCCAGCAGGTCATGATCGCCGAGCTCGTGCGCGAGGCTGCCCTGGAGGGCGTGCGCGACGAGCTGCCCCACTCCCTGGCCGTCGTCGTCGACGAGATCGCCGACCCCGACGACGAGCGCGAGGTCGGCCGCATCAAGGGCGCCGGAGGCCGCCTCCAGGTGCGCGTGAGCCTCGTCGTCGAGCGCGACTCCCAGAAAGCCATCATCATCGGCAAGGGCGGGCGGCGCCTCAAGGAGGTGGGCGTCACCGCCCGCAAGGGCATCGAGAAGCTGCTGGGGCGCAAGGTCTATCTCGACCTGCACGTGCGCACCGCTAAGGACTGGCAGTCCGACCCCAAGGCCCTGGCCCGCCTCGGCTTCTGAACCGCTCCACGCTGTCAGCGCAGCGCTACGGACGGCATCTAGGACCAAGGCAACTTGCGACACCTGCCGACTCGGGGCTCGAATCGGTCGCGTACAAGAGGTGTTGTCACGCACACTTGGAGGGTCCGATGTCACATCGACCTGGAGGCCACACGCATGACGAACAACGCCGTTCCCAGTCAGCCCTGCACCGACGCAGGACGCCGCTGCCCCGACGACCTGTGGGCACTGGGCGAGAAAGCCGTCGCCCGAGCACGCCGGTGGGCTGACGAGTCGGCATCCGAGCCGGTACCGCGCTCGGCCAAACTCCTTTCCCGCATCCTTTCCGACCCCGAGGGCCTGACCTTCACCACCCGCTTCGTTGACGACGTCGTGCGTCCCACCGACCTCGACGTCGCCAGCAGCGCTCTCAAGCGCCTGTCGGCAGGACGAACTGACTTCCTGCCGCCCGCCCTGGCCGGAGCCATGGGCCTGGGCTCGACTGCCTCCCGTCTCGCTCCGCGCACCGTCACCGCGGTCGCCCGGAGGGTCTTCCGGGAGATTGTGGGCGACCTCGTCGTCGACGCCACCGACAAGGGACTCGGGCCTGCCCTCGCCCGCCTGCGCAAGGGCGGCAACCGTCTCAACGTCAACCTCCTGGGGGAGGCCGTCCTGGGGGAGAAGGAGGCAGCCCGCCGACTGGCCGAGGTCTCACGCCTGGTCACCCGTGAGGACGTCGACTACGTCTCGGTCAAGGTCTCCGCCGTCACCGGCCCCCACAACCCCTGGGGCTTCGAGGAGGTTGTCGCCCACGGCGTCCAGGCCCTCTTGCCCCTCTACCGCCTGGCCCGAGACCACGGCACCTTCCTCAACCTGGACATGGAGGACTACAAGGACCTCGACCTGACCATCGCGGTCTTCACCGCGATCCTTGACCAGGAGGACATGCGCGGCTACGAGGCCGGCATCGTCCTGCAGGCCTACCTGCCCGACTCTCTGGGCGCCATGCAGCGCCTCCAGGAGTGGGCCGCCAAGCGTGTCGCCTCTGGCGGCTCGCGCATCAAGGTCCGCATCGTCAAGGGCGCCAACCTGTCCATGGAGAAGGTCGACGCCGAGATCCACGGCTGGGAGCTGACCACCTGGCCCTCCAAGCAGGCCACTGACACCAACTACAAGCGCATGCTCTCCTGGGCGATGACGCCCGAGCGCACCCGCAACATCCGCCTGGGCGTGGCCGGCCAGAACCTCTTCGACATCGCCTTCGCCTTCGAGCTTCGCGCCGCCCGCGGCGTCGAGGACGACGTCGAGTTCGAGATGCTCTCCGGCATGGCCACCGGCATCCAGGAGGTCGTGCGCCGCGAGACCGGTCACCTCCTGCTGTACGTGCCCGTCGTCGACCCCCACGAGTTCGACGTCGCCATCTCCTACCTGGTGCGCCGCCTGGAGGAGAATGCGGCTCCGGAGAACTTCATGTCCGGCGTCTTCGACCTGGCCAGCAACGAGGAGATCTTCGCCCGCGAGCGCGACCGCTTCCTGGCGGCCTTGTCCGACCTCGACCCGGACGCCCCGGTGCCGGTGCCCAACCGCACCCAGAACCGGCTCGCCGAACGGGAGGTGGGTATTCCTGAGGAGACCGGGACGGTGGCCGATCGGGCCAGGAGGCCCTTCGTCTCCGAGCCCGACTCCGACCCGGCCCTGGCCGCCAACCGCCAGTGGGCCCGGGACATCGCCGCCGCCATCCCGGGCTCCACGCGGGGCGTGGCCGAGGTGGAGGCGGGCGTCGCCCGCCTGGCTACCAACGCCGATGTGGACTCGCTGGTGGCCGCGACGGCTGAGGCAGCGGGCGTCTGGCAGTCCCTGGAGCCTGAGGAGCGGGCTGCCGCCCTGCACCGTGTGGGTGACGTCCTGGCCGCCCGGCGTGCCGAGCTCATCGAGGTTGCCGGCTCCGAGGCCGGCAAGACCATCGACCAGTCCGACCCCGAGGTCAGTGAGGCCATCGACTTCTGCCACCACTACGCGGAGTCCTCGCTGCTCCTGCACGATCCGGAGTACATGGTCGGGGCCCGCTTCGCTCCGGTGGGCGTCACCGTGGTCGCCTCGCCCTGGAACTTCCCGGTGGCCATCCCCACCGGGGGAGTGGCTGCGGCCCTGGCGGCCGGCAGCGCCGTCATCCTCAAGCCAGCCCCGCCGGCTCGACGCTGCGCGGCCGAGCTCGTGCGTGCCTTCCACGACGCCGGGATCCCCGAGGACCTCGTGGTGCTCGCTCCCTTGGAGGACGGGGAGGTCTCACGCCACCTGGTGACCCACAAGGACGTTGACCGCGTGGTCCTCACCGGCTCCTATGACACGGCCCGCCTCTTCCGCTCCTGGAAGCCGGACATGCACCTGCTGGGGGAGACCAGCGGCAAGAACGCCATCATCGTCACCCCCTCGGCCGATCCCGACATCGCCGTGCGCGACGCCGTCTACTCGGCCTTCGCCCACGCCGGCCAGAAGTGCTCGGCCTCCTCCCTGCTGGTCCTGGTCTCCTCGGCCGGAAACTCCGAGCGCATCGCCCGCCAGCTCGTGGACGCCACCGCCTCCCTGCGGGTCAAGCTGCCGCTGTCGCTGGACTCCCAGATGGGGCCGGTTGTCGTGCCCGACGACGAGAAGGCCGTGCGCGGCCTGACCACTCTGGGAGCCGGTGAGCACTGGGTCCTCAAGCCCCGCTACCTCGGTGACGGCCTGTGGACCCCGGGTATCCGCGTCGGGGTCGTGCCCGGCAGCGAGTTCCACCTCACCGAGTACTTCGCGCCGGTCATTGGTGTCATGCGGGTGGACACGCTTCAGGAGGCCATCGAGGCGGTCAACGCCGTCGACTATGGGCTCACCTCCGGGCTCCAGACCCTCGATGCGGCCGAGCTGGCCGTCTGGCTCGACTCGATCCAGGCCGGCAACATCTACGTCAACCGCGGTATCACCGGGGCCATCGTGCGCCGCCAGCCTTTCGGCGGCTGGAAGCGCTCGGCCATCGGCTCGACGACGAAGGCTGGCGGCCCCTCCTACCTGCTGGGACTGGGGGACGTCGAGCCCGCAGACGGCCAGGACGCGAAGGAGCCGGTAGGCCAGGACACTGCGGCGCTGGATCCGCGCGTGGCGAGCCTGTGCAATGCCGTCAGCGGCCAGCTGGGCGAGGCCGATCTGGCCGGGCTGCGCCGTGCCCTGGTGGCCGACGCCTCCGCCTGGAGGAGCGCCTACGGCGCCAACCGCGATGTCACGGCTCTGGCCTGCGAGCGCAACGTCCTGCGCTACCGGCCCGCTGATGTCCTCGTGCGCGCCGGGGCGGGAACCGAGCTGGCCGACGTCGTGCGCGTCATGGCGGCCGGTGTGCGAGCCGGTGGGTTCGTCAGCCTGTCCGTGGCCAACCGTCTGCCCCAGCCGTTGCAGAACGCGCTGCTGGCCGCCGGCGTCCAGGTGGCGGTCGAGGACCAGGGTGCCTGGGACGCTCGCCTGGCTGAGCTCTCCGTCTCCGGTGGGCTGGGAACGCGCGTGCGCATCCTCGGCCCGCGTGAGGAGACCTCGGCCGCCCGCTGGAGCCAGGCCAGCCGGGTGACCGGCGGGAGCCCCGACATCGCCCTGTACACGGGGGCTGTGACGGCCTGCCCGCACTCCGAGCTGCTGCCTTTCCTGCGTGAGCAGGCGGTGGCCATCACCAACCACCGCTTCGGCACCCCGCTGGACCTGGCCGAGGGCCTCCTGTAGGCCGGTCGGCGCCGGAACGCAGACGCGTAGCCGAACCGAGTAACCGGGTGGTGCCCTCCCTGTCCGGGGAGGGCACCACCCGGATTCGAGCGGCCTGATGAGGCTCGTTGCTCTCTTGCCCCTGACGATGCTACCCGAGTAGCATGCAGGTATGAAGTTAAGCGTGAGCTTGTCGGAGAGTGACCTCATTCTGCTGGACCGATGCGTGGAGCGTGACGGTTTGGCGTCGAGGTCTGCTGGTATTCAGAATGCCATCCGCCTGCTCGGAAAAGCCGATCTTCAGGATGCTTACGCTGAGGCCTGGTCCTCCTGGGATGCCTCCGAGGATGCGACCGTCTGGGATAGTGCGGTCGCTGACGGGATTGATGGAGGTGGGGGTGCTACGAGGTGAAATCCGCCTTGTCGATTTTGATCCTTCTGTTGGCAGTGAGGCGAACAAGCGTCGACCTGCGCTCATAGTAAGTAATGACCATGCCAATGCGGCGGCCGCGCGCCTTGGCCGCGGTGTTGTGACGGTGGTCCCATTGACCAGCTCAACCTCGCGAGTTCTTCCCTTTCAGGTTTTCCTCCCCTCGGAGGCAACCGGCTTGCCCAAGGACTCAAAGGCTCAGGCGGAGCAAGTTCGATCGATTGCTGTGGAGAGAGTCGGCGAGGTTGTCGGATGGTTACCCAGTGGCCTGATGAAGCTGGTCAATGAGGCTCTGATCCTGCATCTCTCCTTGTGATGGAGTCTTACGTCAGGCGGGGGAACTCCTCCAGGGAGAAGACCGACTCCACGGGCACATCGAAGTAGCGGGCGATGCGCAGGGCCAGGTGCAGCGAGGGGGCGTACTCCCCGCGCTCGAGGTAGCCCACCGTCTGGTAGTGGACGCCGAGGGCCTCGGCCAGCTCGCGGCGGCTCACTCTGCGGTCGGCGCGCAGGACCGCGATCCGGTTGTGGACGACGTCGTCGGACATGGTCACAGGCCGGACTGGGAGCGAATGGTGGACTGCATGCGCGCCAGACTACCGATGGTCTCCTTGCGGAAGCTGCGCCGCACAATGAACGAGGCCCCCGCGAAGCCGAGAACTGTCCAGGTCGCCAGGACCCCGACGGCGAGCGCCGGAGAGAAGGCCCTGCCCACCTCCCACGAGGGATCGCCCACCAGCGCCCAGCGGGTCAGGTGCCCCGACCAGTACGTCGGCAACATCAGCTGAACCGCCTGTACCCAGGTCGGGAGGCGGTCCATGGGCATGAAGAAGCCGCTCGTTCCAAACAGGGCGAAGATGGGCAGGTAGGAGGCCATGAAGCTGTAGACACCGCGGACGAAGGCGCCCACGAGGAAGCCCAGCGGAGCCGTTGCAACGGCCGACAGCACCATGAGCGGCAGGCATACCAGCACCTGGGACGTGCTCAGGGGCAGCGCCTCAACGAACAGGGTTCCCCCGAGAAGAAGGGTGCCCTGGAAGACGAGGGTTTGAGTGACCGAGGACATCGTCTTACCGATCGCCCACGTCAGCGGGCCGTGGGGCAGGACGCGCACCCGTAGCAGGGCGCCGCCGATGCGGTCGACGTAGGCCTCGCTGGCGATCTGGAAGGTGATGAAGCAGCTGATCGTGCCGATGCTGCTGGCGAGGAACATGGGGCCGACAGTCGCTTGGGTGTTCCTGCTGACGATCACGAGGGCGGTCACGGAGGCCAGCAATGCGACGCTCGACCCGACAATGCCTGCTCGCAGGTCCATGGCGGCTTGGCGACGGGCCGCGCGCAGAACTGCCAGGAAGGTGTGAGTGCTCATGACTGCGGCTCCTTGCTGCTGACGAGGGAGAGATAGGTCTCCTCCAGGGTGGGGCGGGTAATGGTGAGCCCGGTGATGGCGTCAAGGTCGAGTTCCTTGACGAAGCGCTCGGGGGAATGGGTGGTGTGGACGTGGTGGGTCCCGTCCTGGACCCAGGTGATCTCAGCGCCGCGATCAAGGCGCTCGCGCAGCGCCGTGACCGTGCCGTCGGCGAGGATCCGTCCCTCGTTCATGATGAGCACCCGAGAGGCCAGGTGCTCGGCCTCGGCCAGGTCGTGGGTGGTCATGACGATGGTGGCGTCGTCGTCGACCCGGGCCAGGATGAGATCGTGCAGGCGCGCCTTCGAGGCCGGGTCCAGGCCCGTGGTGGGCTCGTCCAGGACGAGGAGCTCGGGCGCGGCCATGAGGGCGGCCGCGAAGTCGATGGTGCGTCGCTGCCCGCCGGAGAGCCTCGACAGCCGGGAGTCGGCCTTCTCGCTGAGGCCGACGGCGTCGAGCACCTCGTCAACGTTGCTCACCCGGCTCGCAGCCGTCAGCTGGAACGAGCGGATCCACTCCAGCTGGTCCCTCACCTTCCACTTGGCATGGTCGGTCCAGCTCTGCTGCACCAGCCCGACCCTCGCCCAGAAGTCGGCACCCGCCCGGCGTGGATCGGTGCCGAGCACGCGCACCCTGCCGCTGGTCGGGGTCAGAGAGCCCAGCAGGTTCTCCACGAGGGTCGTCTTGCCCACGCCGTTGGGGCCGAGCAGGCAGATGACCTCTCCGGCCTCCACCGACAGGTCGATGCCGCGCAGCACCGGGGTGTCCGCGTAGGAGAACTCGAGGTTCTCCGTGGTGATGACTGGAACCATCGCACAAAACCTCCTGAGTAGAACCACAACTATATGTAGTAGGTATACTACATCATGGTGTTGGTGTGCGTCAGGACGAGAGGCATGACTCGCGGGGGACCCCTACGTCATCTGTCTCACTCTGCGATCCCATGCGACCCCCTTACCTGACGATGGGTCCTCATCGGGGTAGGGTCTACGCCGTGCGAGCGACCCTGCGGCCTCACGCCTGCTACCGGGCGAGCCTCCTGCTTAGTCGCCGCGGCGGGGCCTGACAGGCCGGCACCCCGACCGCGGCTGACTCGTCCTGCTCGGCCACGTCCTTGATCGTGCCCCCGGATTCCCTCAGAGCTCCTCAGCCTCTGCCGGAATCGCCGTCGGAACCACGAAGCATCTGATCCCAGGAGAAACCCGATGCGCAACGCCCGCCCCGCCCCCCAGCAGCCCTCAGGTATGCCGTTTGCCAAGTACCGGCCCTTCCTCGACGTCGTCTCCATCGACCTGCCCGACCGCACCTGGCCGGATAAGCGCATCACCACCGCCCCCCGTTGGCTGAGCACCGACCTGCGCGACGGTAACCAGTCCCTCATCGAGCCCATGGGCCCCCAGGCCAAGCGCGCCATCTTCGATTTGCTCGTGACCATGGGCTTCAAGGAGATCGAGATCGGCTTCCCGGCCGCCTCCCAGACCGACTACGACTTCGTGCGCTCCCTGGTGGACGATGGCGCGATCCCCGAGGACGTCACCATCTCGGTGCTCACCCAGTCACGCGGTGAGCTCATCGACCGCACCCTGGACGCCTGCATCGGCATCCCGCGGGCCACCGTCCACCTCTACAACGCCCTGTCGCCCCTGTTCCGCAACGTCGTCTTCCGCATGGACCGTGACCAGATCCGCGAGCTCGCCGTCGACGGCACCCGCCAGATCATGGCCCGCGCCGAGAAGGTCCTCGACGAGGACACGATCTTCGGCTTCGAGTACTCTCCGGAGATCTTCGTGGACACCGAGCTCGACTACAGCCTGGAGGTCTGCCAGGCAGTCATGGACGTGTGGGAGCCCGAGGGAGACCGCGAGATCATCCTCAACCTGCCCGCCACCGTCGAGCGCGCCACCCCCAACGTCTACGCCGACCAGATCGAGTGGATGAGCCGCCACCTGCCTCGGCGCGAGTCCGTGTGCCTGTCCCTGCACAACCACAACGATCGCGGCTCGGGCGTGGCAGCCGCCGAGTTCGGCCTCATGGCCGGTGCCGACCGTGTTGAGGGCTGCCTGTTCGGCCACGGCGAGCGCACCGGCAACGTGGACCTGGTGACCCTGGCCCTCAACCTCTTCAGCCAGGGCGTCGACCCCATGCTCGACCTGTCCGACATCGACGAGGTCCGCCGCACCGTCGAGCGGGCCACCGGCATGGACGTGCCCCCGCGCACCCCTTACGCCGGCGAGCTCGTCTACACCTCTTTCTCCGGCTCCCACCAGGACGCCATCAAGAAGGGCTTCGCCGCGCGCAGCACTCAGGTCAACGCCAAGAAGGCCGAGGGGCTCACCGACGCCGAGGCGGAGATCGCCGTCTCCTGGGCCATGCCCTACCTGCCCATCGACCCCCACGACGTGGGCCGCTCCTACGAGGCCGTCGTGCGCGTCAACTCCCAGTCCGGCAAGGGCGGGGTCGCCTACCTGCTGGGCACCACTCGCAAGCTCGAGCTGCCGCGCCGCCTCCAGATCGAGTTCTCCCGCATCGTCCAGCGCCACACCGACACCTACGGCGGCGAGGTCGACGGCGCCCGCCTGTGGTCGATCTTCGCCGACGAGTACCTGCCCGCCGCGGCCGCCCCCGAGGCCGATCTCAGCCGCTGGGGCCGCTTCGAGCTGCGCGGCGCCACCCTGACCTCCGCCGGTGACGACGAGGACTCCACCCTTACCGTCACCCTGGTCGACGGCGGAGCGGAGAAGCACCTGACCGCCGCCGGCAACGGCCCCCTGGACGCCTTCGTCACTGCCCTGGAGAGCACAGGCCTGAGCGTGCGGATCCTCGACTACGTCGAGCACGCCCTGAGTGAGGGACGCGACGCGAAGGCCGCCAGCTACGTCGAGTGCGAGGTTGACGGCCAGGTCCTGTGGGGCGTGGGCATCGACCCCTCCATCACCACCTCTTCCTTCAAGGCCGTCATCTCCGCCCTCAATCGCGCCCTGCGCTGAGGGGCGTGAGAGACTGCGCCCGTGACGAGCAGGCTGTACCGGGATGAGGCGATCATCCTGCGCACCTACAAGCTGGGCGAGGCCGACCGCATCATCGTGATGCTCACCCGCCACCACGGCCAGGTGCGCGCCGTGGCCAAGGGGGTGCGCCGCACCACCTCCCGCTTCGGTGCCCGCCTGGAGCCCTTCTCCATGACCGACGTCCAGCTCCACGCCGGACGCAGCCTCGACGTCGTCACCCAGGCTGAGATCATCGACCCCTTCGGGCGGGCCGTGAGCGCCGACTACGCCATGTTCACCTGCGCCTCGACCATGGTGGAGACCGCCGAGCGACTCAGCGCCGACGACGGTGACCTGGGCACCGAGGCCAGCCCCCAGCAGTACCTGCTGCTGGCCGGGGCCCTGGCCGCCATGTCCCACCGGCGCCACGCCCCCGGACTCATCCTGGACTCCTACCTGCTGCGGGCCCTGGCCCTGGGGGGCTGGGCGCCCTCGTGCTACGACTGCGCCCGGTGTGGCGCCCCCGGACCGCACCGGGCCTTCCACGTGCAGGCCGGTGGCGCGGTGTGCGAGTCCTGCCGCTCGGCCGGCGCCGTCGAGGTCGAGCCGGCCACGATGGCGCTCCTGGGCGCCCTGCTCTCCGGCGACTGGGCCGTGGCCGACGCCTCCGGCCAGCGCGAGCGGTCCCAGGCCTCCGGACTCGTCTCGGCCTACACGACCTGGTACCTGGAGCGGCGCCTGCGCTCCCTCGCACTGGTGGAAAGGGCATAACCATGACAGACGTCGCCAGAGACATGACGGTCGAGGCCGCCCCACCCCTGCACCGACCCGGCCTGACCCCACCCGTGCTGCCGGTCGCATCCCTGCCCCAGCACGTCGCCGTCGTCATGGACGGCAACGGGCGCTGGGCCAACGCCCGTGGCCTGCCCCGCACCGAGGGCCACCGGGTGGGGGAGGCCAATATGCTCGACGTCGCCGCTGGCGCCATCGAGATCGGAGTGAAAGAGCTGAGCGTCTACGCCTTCTCCACCGAGAACTGGCGGCGCTCACCCGGCGAGGTCCGCTTCATCATGGGTTTCGCCCGCAAGGTCCTGCGCGTCCAGCGTGATGTCCTCAACTCCTGGAACGTCAGGCTGCGCTGGGTCGGACGCACCCCGCGCCTGTGGAAGTCCGTTCTGCGTGAGCTGCGTGAGGCCGAGCGCGTCACCGCCGACAACACGGGTCTGGTCCTCAACCTGTGCATCAACTACGGCGGGCGGGCCGAGATCGCCGACGCCACCCGAGCCATCGCCGAGGACGTTGCCGCCGGCCGCCTCAAGGCCTCCTCCATCAGTGAGAAGACCATCCAGCGTTACCTCTACTCACCCACCATGCGGGACGTGGACCTGTTCATCCGCACCGGCGACGAGCAACGCACCTCCAACTTCCTCATGTGGTCCTCCTCCTACGCCGAGCTCTACTTCTCACCCCTGGCCTGGCCGGACTTTAACCGCACCGAGCTGTGGAAGGCCTGCGAGGCCTACGCCGGGCGCGAGCGCCGCTACGGCGGGGCCGTGGACAAGGTGCTGCACGAAGGGGCCACCGGCGATGAGGCCCTGGAAGGTGACAAGGCTGACGAGGAACCGCACCACGATGGTCAGTAGGCAGCTGTCCGCGACAACCCGGCTCGGGCACCGGGCCGATCAGACCTGTTCAGTCCTGTGAGGTGTCCTGGGCCGAGCAGGTGGCGCACAGGCCGAAGAACTCCGCCGTATGCTCCATCTGGGTGAAGCCCTGCTGGGTCGAGACCCGCCCAATCCACTCCTCCAGCTCACCGCCGGCAACCTCCACGGTGTAGCCGCAGCGGCGACACACGATGTGGTGGTGGTGCTCCTGCTTCTCGCAGGCCCGGTAGAGGACCTCGCCCTCAGCGCTGCGCACCTGGTCCACCACCCCGGACTCCGCCAGGGTCTGCAGGTTGCGGTAGACGGTGGCCAGCCCCACCTTGGTGCCCTCAGCCTCCAGGGCGGAGTGGATCTGCTGGGCCGAGCGGAACTCGTCGGTGCGGGCGAGGATGTCGGCAACGGCGGCGCGCTGGCGCGTGGCGCGGGGACGCTGCGCCGTGCTGCTTGCGCTCATGATCTGCCTCCTGAGGTGATGCGGTGCCGTCGGGAGCGGCTGACGAGCTGCAGCAGTCCGGACAGGAGGGCGACGACGGCGTAGCCCCCTACTAGGAGTACCACGATCATGGCGCCGGGAGAGGCCGCCACCAGATAGGTGATCGTCAAACCTGACACACAGGCCACCACGCCCAGCCCCATCGCCAGGTACATGGTGCGGGCGAAGGAGTGCGAGACGAGCTGGGCGATGGCCACCGGCACGATCATGACCGCCGAGACCAGCAGGGCGCCCACCACCCGCATGGACACGGAGACCGTCAGCGCCGCCACCACCGCCACCAGCACGTTGAGGGCACCGGTGGGCAGCCCGCAGGCGTGGGCGAACTCCTCGTCGTGGCACAGCGCGAACAGCGGGCCGCGCAGCCCCAGCCCCACCAGGAGCACCAATGTGGCCAGGGCGATGGTGAACCAGGCGTCGGAGACCGAGACCGTGGAGATCGAGCCGAACAGGTAGGAGTTGAGATTCGTCGTCGTCCCGCCGGCGACGCGAATGAGGATGACACCCCCGGCAATGCCCCCGTAGAACAGGATCGCCAGGGCCACGTCTCCCCGGGTACGGCCGTTGGCGCGAATGACCTCGATCATCACGGCTCCCAGCACGCTGATGATGATCGCCCCGGGCACGGCCCAGGCGTCGTGAGGAGTGACGTTGGCGGCGGCCCCGGCCAGCCAGCCCAGGGCGATCCCGGTCAGGGCGATGTGCCCGATCCCGTCGCCCAGCAGCGCCAGGCCCCGCTGAACCAGGTAGGTGCCCACCACCGGGGCGGCCAGCCCCACCAGGACCGCCACGATGAAGGCGCGCTGGATGAGGGGGCTGGCGAGCATGTCGGAGACGAACTCGATCATGGGCGGGTGCTCCTACCGGGATGAGGGCGCGTTTCAGGCAGCCGATGGTCGAGGACGGGGGCGTGGTGGACCGGAGGGCCGCCGGCGTCCGGGTGGTGGTGATCGCCGCCGGTGCCGCTGTGAGCGCGGTGCGGGTCGCCCTGCGGCGTGCTGGCCCCGCTGTCGCGAAGATGAGCGACCTCGTCGGCCGGGCCGTCGGCGACGAGCCGGCCGTCCTGCAGGAGGATCGCCCGCTGGACGACGTCGGCGAGCTCGCTCATCTCGTGCAGGACCGTCACCAGGGTCAGCCCCTGCGCGCGCAGCCCCTGGAGGATCTCGGCCAGGGACTCGCGGCTGGCGCGGTCGATGCCGGCCAGGGGCTCATCAAGGATGAGCAGCTCGGGGGAGCGGACCAGGGCCCGGGCGATGAGGACCCGCTGGGCCTGCCCACCGGAGAAGACCTGGACGTGGTCCGCGGCCCGGTGGGCTAGGCCGACGGCGTCGAGTGCGGCCATGGCCTTCCGCTTGGCGCTCCGCCCCCGATCGGCCCAGGGACGGCGCGGCCCCAGAAGCCCGGAGCGCACCACCTCCAGGGCGGTGGCCGGGACGCCGGAGCCGGCACCGATCCGCTGGGGAACGTAGCCGACGCGCTCCCAGGGGACCCTGCGGCGGTGCGAGGTGGGGGTGCCCAGGAGCTCGATGCTGCCGCCGGACAGGGGCACCAGGCCCAGAACGGCCTTGACGAGGGTGGACTTGCCCGAGCCGTTGGAGCCCAGGATCGCCACGGACTCGCCGCCGCCCACGGCCAGGCTCACGTCGTCCAGGATGAGGGAGGAGCCCAAGACGACGCTGAGCTCGCGGACCCTGATGGCGAGCGCGGACGACGCCGCCCGGGGTGAGCCGGACGGCGTCGTCGCAGACGCTGGTGAAGGTGAAGATGATGAGGTCATACGGTTGTGATCATGCCAATCTGAGTGGACGCCACCTGCTCGGGATCCCGGGCTCGGCGGCTCGGGCACGAGGCTACTTGCACACCATGGCGGACTTGAGCCGGTCCAGGTTGGTGGTCATGGCGTCGGTGTAGTCGCCCCGTTCGGGCTTGGACTCCAGGGGACTGAGGACGCTGGTCTCCGCCCCGGTCTCCGCAGCGATCGCCTTGGCGGGGGTGTCGGAGACCAGCTCCTCGGTGAAGATCGTCTTGACCCCCGTCTTCTCGACCACCGACTTGATGTTGGCCATCTCGGCGGGGCTGGGCTCGGCCTCCGGGTCAATGCCGGAGATGGAGGCCTGGGTCAGGCCGTAGCGCTCGGCCATGTAGCCGAAGGCGGCGTGGGAGGTGATGAAGGTCTTGTGCTGGCAGCTGGTCAGGCCCTGCTTGTACTGGTTGTCCAGGTTGGTCAGCGCCGTCTTGAGCTTGTCCAGGCCCGCCTTGTAGTCGTTGGCGTTGGCCGGGTCGATCTGGGCGAAGGAGGACTCAAGGGCCTCGGCTACCTTGATCATGCGGTCCGGGTCGAGCCAGAAGTGCGGGTCGAGGTCGCCGTCGTGCCCCTGATCGCCCTCGGCGTGGCCGTGCTCATCGTGACTGTGCTCGCCGTGCTCGTCGTGCTCCGCCTCGCTGGCCTGTGCGGTGGCGGCGGCACTGGCCGTGGCGGAGGTGCCGTCCGCGGCCTCCCCGCCGTGCTCGTGCTCCTCCTCAACTCCCTCGTGGTGGACGAGGTTGGCCGGCTTGCTCAGGTCCACCACGGTGGGTCCGGAGCCGACCTCCTTGACCGCCTTGTCCAGGGAGGGCTGGAAGCCGGGGACGTAGGCGATGAGGTCGGCCTTGCCCAGCTCGGCGGTCTCCTTGCCGGAGAGCTCGAAGTCGTGCGGCTCGACGTTGGAGGGGGTCACGGTGGAGACCTTGACGAGCTTGCCGCCGATGGCCTCGGCCAGGAACTGGATCGGGTAGAAGGACGTGGAGACCGTCAGGGTCTTGCCCGGGGCGATCGTGTGCGGTGCCGAGGCACTCGAGGAGCTCTCGCTCTTCAGGGCGCTGCACGCGCTCATGCCGGCAGCCAGCATCAGGGTGGCTCCGAGCGCCACGACGCGGTGGAGATGACGGGAACGAGCCTGTGAAACATTCATGCGAATCATTCTCATACTCTGGCGGTCCTGCGTCAAACTCGGGGCGAGTCCGCGTGAGCGCTGCTGAGAGCCGGCTTGAACGGAGGTCCGGCGAGCCTGCCCGGCGCGCGGGCGCGCATCCGTGGTGCGACGGGCCCCTCACCAACGCTCGGCGCCTGTCCGCCTAGACTGTTCCCACTCGTCCCCACCAACCAGGCGGGACCACGACCACTCCTGAAGGAGCATCCGTTGGCATCCACCCCTTCACGCCTCGACGCCGTCATCAACCTCGCCAAGCGGCGCGGGTTCGTCTTCCCCTGCGGCGAGATCTACGGCGGAACCCGCTCGGCCTGGGACTACGGGCCGCTGGGCGTCGAGCTCAAGGAGAACATCAAGCGCCAGTGGTGGCAGTACATGGTCCGCTCGCGCGACGACGTCGTCGGGCTGGACTCCTCCGTCATCCTGCCGCGTGAGACCTGGGTCGCCTCCGGTCACGTCGGCGCCTTCACCGACCCGCTCGTGGAGTCCCTGCACACCCACAAGCGCTACCGCGCCGACCAGCTCGTCGAGGAATACGCCGCCCGCAAGGGCCTCGACCCCGAGACCGTCACCCTCGACATGGTTCCCGACCCCGTCACCGGCCAGCCGGGCTCCTGGACCGAGCCGCGCGAGTTCTCCGGCCTGCTCAAGACCTACCTGGGGCCGGTCGACGACAAGTCCGGCCTGCACTACCTGCGCCCCGAGACCGCCCAGGGCATCTTCATCAACTTCGCCAACGTCATGAGCGCGGCCCGCAAGAAGCCGCCCTTCGGCATCGGCCAGGTGGGCAAGTCCTTCCGCAACGAGATCACGCCGGGCAACTTCATCTTCCGCACCCGCGAGTTCGAGCAGATGGAGCTGGAGTTCTTCTGCGAGCCGGGCACCGACGAGGAGTGGCACCAGTACTGGATCGACTACCGCAAGGCCTGGTACACCGACCTGGGCATCAGCGAGGACAACCTGCGCCTCTACGAGCACCCCGCCGAGAAGCTCTCCCACTACTCCAAGCGCACCGTGGACCTGGAGTACCGCTTCGGCTTCGCCGGCTCGGAGTGGGGCGAGCTCGAGGGCATCGCCAACCGCACCGACTTCGACCTGTCCACCCACGCCGAGCACTCCGGCAAGGACCTGTCCTACTTCGACCAGACCCGCTCCGAGCGCTGGACCCCCTACGTCATCGAGCCCTCCGCCGGCCTGACCCGCTCGCTCATGGCCTTCCTCGTAGAGGCCTACACTGAGGACGAGGCCCCCAACACCAAGGGAGGGGTGGACAAGCGCATCGTGCTCAAGCTCGATGCGCGCATCGCCCCGGTCAAGGCCGCCGTCCTGCCGCTGAGCCGCAAGGAGGAGCTGACCGGGCCGGCCAAGGAGCTGGCCGCACGCCTGCGCCGCTCCTGGAACGTGGAGTACGACGACGCCGGCGCGGTCGGCCGTCGCTACCGCCGCCAGGACGAGGTCGGCACGCCCTTCTGCCTGACCTACGACTTCGACTCGCCTGAGGACGGGGCGGTCACCGTGCGCGAGCGCGACACGATGACCCAGGAGCGCATCCCGCTCGAGGGTGTCGAGCGTTACCTGGCTGAGCGCCTCATCGGCTGCTGAGCCGCGCCGGACAGGTCGGCAGTCTCGCTGAAGTCTCGCCGGCCCAGCCACCATCCGGGTCCCGCCCCGTGTCCCTGGCTCACGTCAGGGACACGGGGCGGGCATGATGGGACGGTGAGCACCAACTCGACCTCCCCGAGCAACGAGTCTGTCCCCTCCGAGAGCCTTCCCGAGCCGCCGGTCGAGGAGGGTCGGGACAGCAGGAGCCACGGCCGTCATAGCCGCAGCGGCCACAGTCACTCCCACTCCGGGCCCCTGGACCTGGATGCGGGGGAGGCCCGCCGGGTGCGGATCGTGCTTGGCGCCATCGTCGGTGCCCTGGTGCTGGCCACCGTCGTCGGACTGTTCGTGCTCTGGCCGGGCAAGAGCTCACTCATCGGCTCGCGCTCCTTCACCGCCGAGGGCGGCTCGGTGGGCAAGGCCACCATCACCTCCACGGACCTGTCGGGCTGTCAGAGCTCGGTGAGCGCCCTGACGGAGGTCAACGGCGTCAAGCAGGAGGAGTTCGCCAAGGGCCACGTGTGCGCCCGCATCACCGAGGGGGAGGGCAAGGGCCTGGTGATGCCGGTCCAGCTGGTGGGCGAGCCCCGCAAGCTCGCCCACGCCGGCGACCGGCTCGTCGTCCTCTACTCGCCCCAGGCCATCCTGTCCGGCTCCCCCTACTCCTTCATCGACTACCAGCGCCAGCTCCCGGTCGGCGCCCTGGCGGTCGTCTACCTGGTGCTCGTCGTCGCCGTGGCCGGGCGCAAGGGTGTCCTGAGCGTCCTGGGCCTGCTGGTGGCCACCGGCGTGCTCGCCTTCTTCATGATCCCGGCGCTCCTGTCCGGCTCCCACCCGCTGGCGGTGACCCTGGTCGGATCGATGGCGATGATGCTGGCGGCCGTCTACGTGGCCCACGGCGTGTCCATCCGCACCACGACCGCCCTGCTGGGAACGATGGCCGGCATCGTGCTGACCGTGCTGCTCGCCCTGTGGGGGACCGGTGCGGCCCACCTGACCGGCGACGTCGACGAGACCGCCCGCCTGCTGGCCTCGCGCACGCACATCGATCTGCAGACGCTGCTGACCTGCGGCATGGTCATCGCCGGGCTCGGCGTCCTCAACGACGTCACCATCACCCAGGCCTCCTCGGTGTGGGAGCTGCACGCCGCCAACCCGCTGCTGTCGCGCACGCGCCTGTTCACCGGCGGGATGAGGATCGGCCGGGACCACATCGCCTCAACCGTCTACACCCTGGCCTTCGCCTACGCCGGCACGGCGCTGCCGCTCATCCTGGCCGCCGCCCTTATGGACCGGGCCGTGCTGGACACCATGCTCTCAGGCGAGATCGCCGAGGAGATCGTGCGCACCCTCATCTCCTCCATCGGCCTGGTCCTGGCGATCCCGGCGACCACGGCGATCGCGGCGGCCCTGTGCCGCGTCACCCCGGTCCTCGACGAGTAGACGAGTAACCGGTGACCGGCCTCAAGGATCCGGTGGTGCCGCTGTCTCAGCCGCCGGAGACGTCGGACTCGGCCTGGCTGAGCATCTCGCGGTGGGCCGCATCCAGGGCGGGGGAGTCCAGCCAGCCGTCAGGCAGACGGGGAGTCTTGGGGCTGCCGGCCCGCCCCCGGGGACCCTCGACGATGTCACCGGGGTAGTCCACGACCTCGGGCAGGCGCGAGCGCATCCGCTCCAGGCCGGCGTCGAGCTCGTCCAGGGTCCGGATCCCCATGAGGTCAGCGCGCGCCGCGCCGCCGACCGGGTAGCCCTTGAGGTACCAGCCCACGTGCTTGCGCAGGTCACGCACCCCCCGGTCCTCACCCATCTCCTCAGCCAGCATGCGCCCGTGGCGGCGGATCACCGCGATGACGGCGTCCAGGTCCGGTCGGGTGCGCGCCGGCGAGCCGTGCATGGCCGACACGATGTCGGCGAACAGCCAGGGCCGCCCCTGGCAGCCGCGACCCACGACGACGCCGTCGCAGCCGGTGGCCTCCAGCATGCGCACCGCGTCGTCGCCCAGCCAGATGTCCCCGTTGCCGAGCACCGGCAGGTCGGTGGCCTCCTTGAGGCGGGCGATCTCCTCCCAACGGGCCTGACCCGAGTAGTGCTGGCGCGCGCTGCGGGCGTGCAGGGCCACGGCCGCGATCCCGGCGTTGTCGGCGGCCCGGGCGGCGTCGAGGAAGGTCTCGTGCTCCTCGTCAATGCCCAGACGCATCTTCATGGTCACCGGCACCTGCCTCGCCCGCCCGGCGGCGCGGGCGGCGGCCTCACTGGCGCGCACCGCCTCGGTGAGGATCGCCGCCAGCAGGTCGCGCTTCCACGGCAGCGCCGCCCCGCCGCCCTTGCGGGTCACCTTGGGCACCGGGCAGCCGAAGTTCAAGTCGATGTGGTCGGCCAGATCCTCCTCCACCAGGATCCGCACCGCGGCCCCCACCGTGGCCGGGTCGACCCCGTAGAGCTGGATGGAACGCACCCTCTCGGCCGGGTCGGTGCGCACCATCGCCAGGGTGCGCTCATTGCGCTCCACCAGGGCGCGGGTGGTGACCATCTCCGTGACGTACAGGCCCGCCGGGGCCAGCATGCCGCCGTCGGGCGCGGACAGCGGGCCGGGGGAGGAGGGCCTCAGCGACTCCGGCAGTGCCGCCTCGGCCATCTCCCGGCACAGGCGGCGGAAGGAGGCGTTGGTGACTCCGGCCATGGGGGCGAGCTCGACGGGTGTGGGCACCACCAACGGTCCGATGCGCAGTGGCGCGGGCGCGCGCCCCGAGGCGCAGGCGTCGGGGAGGCGGAGGGAGGTCTGACTCATCGTCACCCCGACATGCTGACACACGGCGGGTGCCAGGGCCGTGATCGGCCCCGCCCTGCGGCCCGGAACAGACACAGGTATAGACCACTTGTGAAGGAAGTAACAGGGACGGATCGGTATCGGCGTATGTCGAATCGCTGATGGCGAGTGCTGATGCGCGTTACCTTGTGTGCTTGTGCTGATGAACGAAGAGACCGAGCCGTCGATATCACGTTCCGTCGTCGTGACCGGAGCCTCCCGGGGAATCGGGGAGGCGGTTGCGAGGGCGTTCCTGGCACAGGGCGACCGAGTGGCGGGCCTGTCCCGCTCCGGCGAGGCCCCCGACGGCGCCCTGGCCCTGGCCGCCGACGTCACCGACCCCGACGCCCTGGCCCAGGCCCTGACCACCGCCACCGAGGCACACGGCCCCATCGAGGTCCTCGTGGCCTCGGCCGGCATCAACCGGGAGTCCCTGGCCGCCCGCACCTCCTCCCAGATGTGGGACGAGGTCATCTCCACAGACCTGACCGGCACCTTCAACACCGTGCGCGCCGTGACACCGGCCATGATGCGAGCCCGTAAGGGGCGCATCATCCTGGTCTCCTCGGCCATCGCCGCCCGCGGAGGCGTGGGCCTGTCCGCCTACGGCGCCGCCAAGGGCGGGGTGGAGGGACTGACCCGCTCCCTGGCCCGCGAGCTCGCACCGCGCGGCATCACCGTCAACGCCGTCGCCCCCGGCGTCGTCACCACGGCGATGACCGCCTCCCTGCCCGACCGCATCCGCACCGCCTACCTCGAGCAGATCCCCCTGGGGCGCTTTGCCGACGTCACCGACATTGCCGGCCCCGTCCTCTTCCTGGCCTCACCCGCGGCCGCCTACGTCACCGGCGCGATCCTCGGCGTCGACGGCGGCCTGGGCATGGGGCGCTAGGCGCACGGCGGGTCGCGAGACGTCGTCGGGGACCGTATCCGGGCAGTGCCGTGGTGCCGTAGGGTAGAGCCGTGACAACGGATCCCATGCGCCGGCTCGTGCTCGTCCGACACTCCAAGGCCTCTCACGACGCCGTCACCGACCTGGAACGTCCTCTGACCCCCAAGGGCACCGCGCTGGCCGACCTGCTGGCCAAGGAGCTGCGCAAGCGCCTGGAGACCACCGACCTGCTGCTGGTCTCCCCGGCGGCCCGGGCCCGCGAGACCGCCCGCCCCATCCGCGACCGCCTCGAGCCCACCGACACCCTCGTGCGCGAGGAGATCTACAACCTGGGCCCCAACGGCATCCTCAGGGTCCTGGCCGAGGAGGGTGCGCAGGCCAGGACGGTCGTCGTCGTCGGCCACGAGCCCACGATCTCCGTACTGGCCCACATCCTCCACGACACCGACGACGACCTGGCCTCCCAGATCTCCTTCGGGGTGCCCACGGCCACCGCCGTCATCATCGACGTCCCCGGCACCTGGGCGGACCTGGAGCCCAGGAGCGCCCGCATCCGGGAGATCTTCACCGCCCGCAAGCGCGACTGAGGCCGGCCCCGCGAACAACCGCAGCCGGTCAGCCCTCGATCAGCTGCAGGACGGCACGCAGGTCACGCACGTGGATGGCCGCATCGGCCTGCTCGACGACCACCGGCTTGGCGCAGAACGCCACCCCCAGCCCCGCGGCCTCCAGCATGCCCAGGTCGTTGGCCCCGTCACCCACCGCGATGGTGCGCTCCATGGGCACGCCGTCCTGCTGGGCCCAGGCGAGCAGGCAGCGGACCTTCTCCTGACGGTCCACGATCCGCCCCAGCACCCGACCGGTGAGACGGCCCTCCTTCACCTCCAGGCGGTTGGCCGCCACGTGGTCGATGCCCAGCCGCTTGGCCAGAGGCGCCACGACCTCCTCGAAACCGCCCGAGACGACCCCCACCCGGCAGCCGCGTGCGTGCAGCGCCTCAATGAGCTCGGCCGCCCCCATGGTGGGGCGCACCTCGGCGAGGACCTTTGCGAAGACTCCCTGGGGGACTCCGGCCAGCGTCGCCACCCGCTCGCGCAGGGAGGCCGCGAAGTCCAGCTCCCCGCGCATCGCCCGGGCCGTGACCTCGGCGACCCGCACACGGGTCCCGGCGCGCTCGGCGATGAGCTCAATGACCTCCTGCTCGATGAGGGTGGAGTCCACGTCCATGACCAGCAGGCCGGGGCCCTCAGTCACTAAAGGGCCCTCGCTCAGCGCCCCGCTGAGGTCCGCGGAGCCGCCGGCACGGTGTCGGGAGGTGTCGCTCATGGCGCCATGCTAGTGGGTGAGCCGGCATGCGAGTACGGCTGCGCCGTCGCCCGGAAGCTCGGGCGACGGCTCGCACTGCAAAGGCGGTGAGCCTACGGTCAGCGGGTGACGACCTGCCCCTTGGCCACCACCGTGATGCCGGACTCGGTCACGGTGAAGCCCCGCTCGCGGTCGTGCTCGGGATCGATCCCCACCATGGCGCCCTCCTCGACCTTCACGTACTTGTCCAGGATCGCGCGGTTGACCACGGTGTTGCGGCCCACCTCTGCCCCGTCCATGAGGACGGACTCGCGCACCGAGGACCAGGAGTTGACGCGCACACCGGGGGACAGGACCGAGGAGATCACCTCACCACCGGAGACGATGACGCCCGGTGAGACGATCGAGTCGACCGCGTGCCCCAGGCGCTCGTGGTGGCCGTAGACGAACTTGGCCGGCGGCATTGCGGCCTGGTAACCGGCGAACAGTGGCCAGCGGTCGTTGTACAGGTTGAACACGGGGGTCACCGAGATGAGGTCCTGGTGCGCCTCGAAGAAGGCGTCCACGGTACCCACGTCGCGCCAGTAGTCGCGGTCGCGCTCGGAGGAGCCCGGGACGTCGTTGTCCTTGAAGTCGTAGACGCCGGCCGCCCCCTGGTTGACGAACCAGGGCACGATGCTGCCGCCCATGTCGTGCTTGGAGGTCTCATCGGCGGCGTCGACCGTCACGGCCTCCAGGAGCGCGTCGGCGTTCATGATGTAGTTGCCCATCGAGGCCAGGACCTCATCGGGGGAGTCCGGCAGACCGGGGGTCTCCTTGGGCTTCTCCACGAAGGCCTTGATCCTGCCGCGGTCGGACGGGTCGGTCTCGATGACGCCGAACTGGTCCGCCAGGGACCGCGGCTGACGGATGCCCGCGACGGTGCAGGGCAGACCGGAGGCGATGTGGTGCTCCAGCATCTGGGAGAAGTCCATGCGGTAGATGTTGTCCGCACCGGTGATGACCACATAGTCCGGGCGCTCGTCGTCGAGCAGGTTGAGGGACTGGTAGATCGCGTCGGCGCTCCCCAGGAACCAGTGCTTGCCCACGCGCTGCTGGGCCGGCACCGGCGCGATGTAGTTGCCCAGCATGTCGGACATGCGCCACGTCTTGGAGATGTGACGGTCCAGCGAGTGGGACTTGTACTGGGTGAGCACCACGACCTTGAGGAAGCCGGAGTTGATCATGTTGGACAGGGAGAAGTCGATGAGGCGGTAGATACCGCCGAAGGGCACGGCCGGCTTGGCGCGGTCGACGGTCAGGGGCATGAGGCGTTTGCCCTCGCCACCGGCGAGGACGATTGCGAGAACACGAAGTTGAGCCATGTGGCCCACCTTACGTTGCTTGAGAGGCTTATGGGGCCAAACAGATCACAATTCGGGTCGCTCCCGTGTCGGCTCCCGAGTCAACCCGGACCTTTGATCTACACATGCCTCCGCTCAGGGAACTGACGGGACCGTACATGCGAATCGGTGGAAACCACCGGCGCTGAACGGTCCCACCGGGGCCCATGTGCGTATAACGTCGGGTGTGGCGCCCGCCGCACCGCAGGCGGCCGTCCTGCGCCGAGGAAGGCGCGGTCAGTCCATCCATCAGACAGAGGAGAGGCACACCCATGAGGGTCGACCTGCTGACCAAGGAGTACCCACCCTTTATCTACGGAGGCGCCGGAGTCCACGTCAACGAGCTCGCCAAGGTCCTGCGCCCCCTGGCCGACGTCCGCGTCCACGCCTTCGGCGGCCCCCGCGAGCCCGGCACCGAAGGCGCCGACGACGGCGTCACCGGCTACCCCGAGATCGCCGAGCTCGACGGCGCCAACGCCGCCCTGCGCACCTTCGGAGTCGACCTGGAGATGGCCCAGGGCACCGAGGGAACCGACCTCGTCCACTCCCACACCTGGTACGCCAACCTCGCCGGACACCTGGCCGGCCTGCTCCACGGCGTCCCCCACGTCGTCAGCGCCCACTCCCTGGAGCCCCTGCGCCCCTGGAAGGCCGAGCAGCTCGGCGGCGGCTACGCCCTGTCCTCCTGGGCGGAGAAGACCGCCTACGAGGCCGCCTCCGGGATCATCGCGGTCTCCAACGGCATGCGTGAGGACATCCTGCGCTGCTACCCGACCGTTGACCCCGAGCGCGTCAAGGTCGTCCACAACGGCATCGACCTCGAGGCCTGGAAGCGCCCGCAGGGCCAGGAGGCCGACGCCGCGGCCTCCGCCACCCTCAAGCGCCTCGGCATTGACCCCGACCGCCCCACCGTCGTCTTCGTCGGACGCATCACCCGTCAGAAGGGCCTTCCCCACCTGCTGCGCGCCTGCGAGCAGCTGCCCGCCGACGTCCAGGTCATCCTGTGCGCCGGCGCCCCCGACACCCCCGAGATCAAGGCCGAGGTCGAGGGCCTCGTGGCCCGCCTGCGCGAGAAGCGCACCGGAGTGGTCTGGATCGAGGAGATGCTGCCGCGCCCCGAGCTCATCGCCGTGCTGGCGGCCTCCGACGTCTTCGTGTGCCCCTCGGTCTACGAGCCCCTGGGCATCGTCAACCTCGAGGCCATGGCCGTGGGACTGCCGGTTGTCGGATCAGCCACCGGCGGCATCCCCGACGTTATCGTCGACGGTGAGACCGGCCTCCTGGTGCCCATCGAGCAGGTCCAGGACGGCACCGGCACCCCCATCGACCCGGCCCGCTTCGAGGCCGACCTGGCCGAGCGCCTCACCACCCTGGTCACCGACACCGAGGCCTCCAGGACCATGGGGCAGGCCGCTCGACGCCGCGTCGAGGAGCACTTCGCCTGGGAGGCCATCGCCCAGCGCACCATGGACGTCTACAACTGGGTCCTGGCCCAAGGCTGAGCCGAACGGCTCCCGCTCGGTGACCCCACCGATACGCCACCGAGTGGCGCGCCCCCTCTACCGGGCCCACCACTCGGTGGCCGCAGCGGCGCCGTGACGCGCCACCGCCAGCAGTGGACGCAGGATGTTGGCTCGCCGCCGCGCCTGAAGGGCGGTCGTGGCCGCGCCGTCGTCGTCCAGGGCCAGCTCGCACATCCCCGCCAGCCGTAAGGAGCGCTCCAACAGCTCCCGATCACGGCGCTTCAGCCACGGCGGCATGAGCCGCGGATCCACCACCGCGGTGAGCAGGTCATTGAGGGCGTCGGCCAGCTCCGGGCGCTCACGGGCCAGGTCGAGCTCGATAAGCGCCTCGATGGCCTCCTCGGTGGCGGCGTGCACCTGCCGGCGGGCGTGCGCCGCATCCAGCGGGGGCAGCGTGCCGGCCATGGGCTCGGCGCGCCAGGTCACCGAGGTTCCGGAGTCCTCAGGAACCAGCAGCACCCGGCCGGCTGCCCCCTCCAGCATGACGCCCTCCTCGATGTCGGGCAGGAGCCCCCAGGTGCCGCCGGCTGGTGAGGGCAGGACCGCGCTCACCCGGCTCAGCGGGCGGGCGGCGGTGAGCCACTGCGCCAGGCTGACGCGTCCTGGATCGTCGGCGGCGGTCGGCGTGTCCGAGCCTCCGGTGACGACGCTGTCGATGACGTCATGGGCGCCGTCGGGGCCTTCCACGAGTGACAGGCCGTGGGAGGAGGGCGATGGTGCCCACAGGGCCAGCATGATGCTGACGGGCGGGTTGAGGGGATCCATGGGGGCCAACCATAGTGAATGGCAGCGAGGCGGGCCCCGGAGGAGAACGGGCCGCAGACGGGTCGCGGCTCTTGCCGCGCATCTGCTCGGTGTGAACTCGGCGCCACGATAGGATCACTCCATGACCAGTGTCCTGCACCTCGACGACGTCTCGCTGCACCGCGGCAGTCACCAGATTCTCAGCCACGTCAGCTGGAGCGTGGAAGAGGGTCAGCACTGGGTGCTGCTGGGGTCCAACGGCGCGGGCAAGACCACGATCGCCAGGATCGCCTCGGCCAGGCTCTTCCCCTCCTCCGGCACGGTGGACATCCTCTCCGAGCGGCTCGGGCGCGTGGACGTCTCCGAGCTCCACCCCCGTATCGGCCTGTTGTCGTCGGCCCTGGCCGCCGATGTCCAGAGCGGCGAGAAGGTGCTCGGTGTGGTCCTGTCGGCCTCCTACGGGCGCATCGGACGCTGGCGCGAGGAGTACGACAACGTCGACGTCGAGCGCGCTCACGCCCTGCTGGGCGCCCTGGGGGGCGCTCACCTGGTCGACCGGCCGTGGGGAACACTGTCGTCGGGGGAGCGCAAGCGCGTCGAGCTGGCTCGCGCTCTCATGCCGGACCCGGAGATGCTCTTCCTGGACGAGCCGGCCTCGGGTCTGGACCTGGCCGGCCGTGAACAGCTTCTGGCGGCGCTCACCGAGATCATCTCCTCGCCCGACTCGCCCTCCATGGTCCTGGTGACTCACCACCTGGAGGAGATCCCGGAGGGCTTCACCCACGCGCTCACGCTGCGCGAGGGCAAGGTCGTGGGCGCCGGCCCGCTGAATGAAGTCCTCACCGCGGACACGATCAGCACGACCTTCGGCATGGAGCTGGAGGTTACCCATGACCGCGGCCGCTACTCCGCCAGGGGGCGCCCGGCCGGCCACGGCAGGCGCGTCGCCGAGGCCAGGGGCTGACCACCGGTTCCGGGCGAGAAGGCCGCCTTGGACTGTATCGATCCCTGATCGGCCCTGCCCGGTATACGATCACACACTCACCAACCGCGTTCATCAGGAGGTTCTCATGGAATGGTTGCTCTGGGTCGGAGGGGCGTTGCTCCTCATCGTCATCGAGACGATGACAGCCGACCTCACCTTCCTCATGATCGCCGGCGGCGCGCTGGGAGGAGGCCTGACATCCTTCCTCGGCGGGCCCGTGTGGGCGCAGGTCGTGGTCTTCGCCTGCGTCTCCACCCTGCTTCTGTTCGCCGTGCGGCCCTGGGCCAAGCGCCGCCTGGCGGCCGCCACCCCGCAGATGAAGACCAACGTCGACGCCCTCATCGGTCGGTCTGCCGTCACCATTACTCCTGTTGACCGTGAAGGCGGGCGGGTGCGCCTGGGCGGTGAGGAGTGGAGCGCCCGTCTGGCTCCCTCCGCCCAAGGGGGTGAGCCTCGCCTGGAGGCCGGGGTGAGTGTAACCGTGACTCAGATCGACGGGGCCGTGGCCGTGGTCGCCCCGGTGACGGCCTCCGCCGCTGCGCCCGCATCCTGACGTTCCCGGCGTCGGCCCCAACCATTCTGACCATCCGTTCAACCCTGCAGGAGGAACCTCGTGCCCTTCGTCTCCA
Organism: Actinomyces acetigenes; assembly: GCF_031296635.1. NCBI lineage: Bacteria > Bacillati > Actinomycetota > Actinomycetes > Actinomycetales > Actinomycetaceae > Actinomyces > Actinomyces acetigenes. Next base: position 10,688 of record NZ_JASPFC010000002.1, on the reverse strand, counting down.
TCATCTTGCTTCTCGTGGCCGTGCTGGTCATCATCGTCATCTTCCGGGCGGTGCGGATCGTCAAGCAGAGCACTGCGATCATCGTTGAGCGCCTGGGGCGCTTCCAGGCGGCTTACGGCGCTGGAATGCACTTCCTGGTGCCCTTCATCGACCGGGTGCGCAACATTATGGACCTGCGTGAGCAGGTCGTCTCTTTCCCGCCTCAGCCGGTCATTACCTCCGACAACCTCGTCGTGAGCATCGACTCGGTGGTCTACTACCAGATCACCGACCCCATGCGCGCCACCTACGAGATCTCCAACTACCTGCAGGCCATTGAGCAGCTGACGGTCACCACGCTGCGCAACGTCGTCGGCTCGATGGACCTGGAGCAGACGCTGACCAGCCGTGACCAGATCAACGGCCAGCTGCGTGGCGTCCTGGACCAGGCCACCGGCCGTTGGGGCATCCGCGTCAACAGTGTGGAGCTGAAGTCCATCGACCCGCCGGCTTCCATTCAGGGCTCCATGGAGCAGCAGATGCGCGCCGAACGTGACCGCCGTGCCGCGATCCTGACGGCTGAGGGTGTCAAGCAGTCCCAGATCCTCACGGCCGAGGGTGACAAGCAGTCCGCGATCCTGCGCGCCGAGGGCCAGGCGCAGTCCGCGATCCTCAAGGCTCAGGGTGAGTCGCGCGCCATCCTCCAGGTCTTCGACGCCATCCACCGCGGTAACGCCGACTCCAAGCTGCTGGCCTACCAGTACCTCCAGACCCTGCCCAAGATCGCCAACGGCTCCTCCTCCAAGATGTGGATCGTGCCCACCGAGTTCACGGCGGCGCTCGACGGCATCGCCGGCGCCCTGGGCGGTGGCAAGGACGGCGGCCCCGGCGGCGGTGTGAACGCCTCCGACGACGACGCCGCTCATCCCGGTGTCGACCTTTCGGGCAGCGAGCTCGACCTGGGCATCGCCTCGGACCTGGCCAGCACCAGTCTCCAGGCCCCCGAGGAGGCCCTCGCCCAGGCCCGTGGCGAGGTCGAGTCGGCCTCCCAGGAGGCCAGTGAGGAGCCCGGATCCAAGGCAGGCGTCTCCCCGAAGGCTCCCGCGGATAAGGCCGACGGCGGGGCAACGGTGAGCGTCCCGACCTCCGACGGCGTTGAGGGGGCTCACACCGCGCACGGAAGCCACGTGGCCGACCCCGAGGAGGTCCAGCCCGGTTCCGTGCCCCCGCGCGGTGGTTACGGCATCCAGGCCCAGCCCGGCTACGGCACGCCTCCCGGCGCGCCCCAGGGACCCTACGGCGCCTGAGCCGGCTTCCTTGACGCCCGTTGGGAACCACAGGGGCCCCAGGGCACTCGCTGCGGCGGGAGGAGTGGGCGATCCACAGTGATCGGCCTATTCTTCCCGCCGTACTGCTGTACTGAACGGGGAAAGCCCCAGAAGGTGACGAAGCGATGATCATTGAGCTGTCCGACGGCGCCGATGAGCGCCTGGCGGACTACACCAGGCTGACGGACGTGGCGCTGCGCCGTCGGCTGGAGACCCAGCGGGGCCTGTACATGGCCGAGTCCTCCAAGGTCATCACGCGCGCCGTGGCCGCCGGGCACGCCCCGCGCTCCTTCCTCATGGCCCCGCGCCACCTCGATGAGATGCGGCCGGTCATCGCCTCCGCGGCCGGCTGCGGGGGCAGCGACGACGGCGGTGAGGTCCCCGTATTCGTCGCCCCCGAGGAGGTCTTGGAGTCCATCACGGGCTTCCACCTGCACCGCGGTGCGCTGGCCGCCATGAACCGGCCCGAGCTCGCCGGTGTTCCCGAGCTCCTCGCGGCCGCCCGCGGGGGAGCGGGGGCCAGGAGGGTCGCGATCCTGGAGGACCTGGTGGACCACACGAACGTGGGGGCGGCCTTCCGCAGTGCGGCCGCCCTGGGGATCGACGCCGTCCTGGTCACTCCGCGCTGCGCGGACCCCCTCTACCGGCGCAGCGTGCGCGTCTCCATGGGCACCGTCTTCCAGGTCCCCTGGACCCGGATCGAGCACTGGCCCGCCATGGACGAGCTCCACGAGCAGGGCTTCACCGTGGCTGCCCTGGCACTGTCGAACACGTCCGTGACCCTGGATGAGTTCGCGGCCTCACCGGCCTGTACGGCCCCGGACTCGCGGGTCGCCGTCGTCCTGGGCACGGAGGGCGACGGGCTGTCCCACCGGGCCATCACCGCAGCCGACGAGGTGGTGCGCATCCCCATGGCCGGGGGAGTGGACTCCCTCAACGTGGCGGCAGCGGCCGCCGTGGCCTTCTGGGCGCTGCGTCTGCCCTGACCTGGACCCCGCGGTCCGGGGCCGCCGGTGAACGCCGGACGAGCAGCAGGTGAGCAAACACGGTGGGGGCCGGATCCGTCCGTTGACGGATCCGGCCCCCACGGTTGTGTCAGCAGCCGATCAGGTCGGCGGCGTCAGGTCAGGCTCAGGCCTCGGGCGCGGTGACCTTGATGAGGGCCTCGCCGGGCTCTACCGAGTCGCCGCCGACGACCTCGACCGAGGCGAAGGAGGCGGTGTTGGTGACGAGCACCGGCGTGGTCAGCGGGTAACCGGCCTGCTCGATGACGGAGCGGTCCACGCGGACGAGCTCCTGGCCCGCGCTGACGTGGTCGCCCTGGGAGACCTTGACGTCGAAGCCTTTGCCCTCCAGGTTGACGGTGTCCAGACCCACGTGGATGAGGATCTCCACGCCGCTGTCCAGGGTGATGCCGAAGGCGTGCCCCGAGGACGGGGCCACGACGACGGTGCCGTCGGCCGGAGCCGTGACGACGATGTCGCCCTGGGGCTCCAGACCCACGCCCTGACCGACGGCGCCCGAGGAGAACACCGGGTCGGGGACCTTGTCCAGGTCCATGGTCGTGGCCTTGAGCGGTGAGGCGATCTCAGTGACCGCGCCGGGAACGAGAGCCGGCTTGGGTGTGGGGGCCTTCGCAGCCCGGTCACCCTCCTCCACGGGCGCAGCAGCCGCAGCGGCGGCCTTGGGTGCCTCAGAGGCCTCGGCCGGAGCGGAGGCAGTGGCGTTGCCGGTCTTGGTGGTGCCCGCTGCGGCGAGTGCCTCGGCCCGCTCCTCCTTGGTGCGGTAGCCGAAGGTGACGATGAGGAAGAAGGAGGTGGCGAAGGCCGCGGCGACGGCGATGCCGTAGAGCCACATGGGGTTGAAGACCGGGATGGTCAGCAGCGAGGTGAAGGCGAAGGTCGTGGTCGTGACACCATCGATGCCTCCCAGCATGCTGCCGATGCCCTCGACGAGGCCGCCGACGGCACAGCCGACGAGCATGAACGGGTAGATGCGCTTGAAGCGCAGGTGGATACCGTAGAGGCTCGGCTCGGAGATACCGCCGAGCAGACCGGCGAAGAGAGCACCGGTGGCGGTCTGGCGCATCTCGTTGTCCTTGTCGCGGATGGACCACACGAGGACGGCGGCGGTGGCGCCGAAGCAGGCGAAGTTCCAGGCGCCCATGGGACCCTGGATGAAGTCGGTGTGGTGCGTGGCCTCGGAGGCGATATTGGCCAGCATGAGGGCGTTGAGCGGCCAGTGCAGGCCCAGCGGCACCAGGAAGGGGTAGACCATGGGGATGAGGATCGCGAAGATGATCGGGGCGTGAGAGTTCAGCCAGAACAGGGCCGTGCCCAGGCCGGTACCGATCCACACGCCCAGGGGGCCGATGAGGAAGGCCGTCACCGGCATCATGATGACGAAGGATAGGAAGGGCACGAAGACCATCTGCACGTTGGACGGAACGACCTTGACCAGTCCCTTGTAGACCAGGGCCAGGATGGCCACCATCATGAGGGGGACGAAGACCTGACCGCCGTAGTCGTTGAGCTGCATGGGAATGCCCGCGACATGCGCGACACACAGGTCCTTGTCCAACGTGGCGTTGTGGACGCAGTCAATCACGCCCTTCTTCTGGAGCACCTTGTCGCTCAGGAAAATGTACTCCGGCGTGAGCAGCGCTGCCATGATTGCTGTGCCGACCCAGGGGTCGATCTTGAGCTTCTTGGAGGCGTTGTAGGCCACCATGATCGGCAGGAAGTAGAAGACGCTGCGGAACATGGCATCGACGAACAGCAGCGTGACCGGCTTGTCCGCGTTCTCCGCGTGGGTGTTGATGAGGCCGAAGGCCTCAAAGATCGCCTCACCCGCGATAATGAGGGAGGCGCCCAGCAGCACCGGCAGCAGGGGGCGGAAGGAGTCGGACAGGTACTCGAAGAAGGCGTCGACGTAGGCGTTCTTGCCGCGGGCCTTGGCCCGGACAGCGGCCTTGACGTCGGCGTCGGACTGGCCGGAGCCGGAGGAGCCGCCCTGGCTCTTCATGGCCGGCAGGTTGTTGATCTCGTCGTACACGCTCTGCACGGCACCACCGATGACGATCTGGTAGCGGTCCCCGGACTGGGGGACGGCGCCCATGACGCCCGGGATGGCCTCGACGGCCGCCTTGTCGATTTCGGAGGCGTCCTTGAGCTCGAAGCGCAGTCGGGTGGCGCAGTGGGTGAAATGGATGATGTTGTCGGCGCCGCCCACGGCGTCGAGGATTGCCTCAGGGGTTGAGGTCGTGGTTGCCATTCGGGCCCTTTCCTACTGAGCGAGGGTGACGCGGACGGTGAACGCACCCCAGTGCGCTCCGAGTCCCCGACGAGCTCGCTCTCGGTGGTGGGATCTGACACCTCCTGCGCCACGTGGGCGCGAAGAAGGTGGTTGAGGACGAGGGTACTGTCTTATGGCTCAGAACTAAAAGGGAACAGCCCGTCTGGATGGTGCCGCTGCCCTTCTCAAGACGGCCAGTGGCCGCGAATCTGCGCGACCCCGGTATCCACCGCCAGGTGTTTGCGCAGTTGAGGAGGGTTGTGCGCACAGGCGCTCAGGGCAGTGGGTGCATCGGCGGAGCGGGTTCTGCACGCTTGAGGAGCACCGACCCCGCCTCAAGCGAAGGAGCTCGACATGAGTGCGCAGACCTCCCTGGCCGCACAGCCCGCATTGCCGGTCCTACCGAACATCCCGGTTCGCCCGCCCACCACGACTCCGCCTCCCGCCCCGTCCCCGACCGCCGTACCCGATTCGCCGCGGCTCTATGGCCCGCCGGGGTGGACGGTGCGTATCGGCCTGTGGCGCCTGCTTGAGCCGTGGCTCGACGCCCCGCGCTGCCTGCCGGGGGAGAGTCCACTGCGACTGGATGCTCTGGGCGCCCCGGTGAGCGACTACGTGCCCTTCCGCGGGATGGACGCCGCCACGGCGGCCGACCTGCTCCTGCGGCTGCCGGCTGCGGCACTGAGCGACCATCAGAACCTCGCCCCGAGCCTCAAGACGTTGCTGACCGCCTGCGCTGGGGCGGACGGGCAGGTGCGCTTGTGCGGATACGGCATTGGTCCCCAGCGGGAGGACGAGCGTCTGAGCGTCGAGGCCCTGTGGGTCGCCGACGCCGACCTGCAGGGTTACGAGGTCCTCGCCGAGCACAGCCGGGACTGCCAGTGCTCCGCGCTGTGGGAGCGGGTCAAGGAGCGCTACGAGCTCGACGCCGGGTGCGTGCCCGACGACATCGTGCGCACCCGCCCCGAGTGGGCCGGCGGCGCCGTCGGCTGGTGGATGTGGTGGGACTGATAGGTCCGTTGCGGCGGGCAGCATCGGCGGGCCCGTACCATGGCGCGCGTGATCAATGTCCAGGACCTCACCATGCGTATCGGTGCCCGCCAGCTCGTCGCTCACGCCGGCTTCCGGGTCGACAAGGGGATGCGCATCGGCCTCGTGGGCCGTAACGGCGCCGGCAAGACCACCATGACCAAGCTGCTCGCCGCCGCCTCCGTGGCCCAGGGCGCCGGCCGCGCCGTCAACGACGCCGATGAGCGCCACGGGCTGGAGGCCGTTGAGCACGAGGGCACGATCACCTGCACGAGCTCGGTGGGCTACCTGCCCCAGGACACCAAGGTCGGGGACCTCAGCGAGATCGCCCGGGACCGGATCCTCTCCGCCCGCGGCATCGACACGCTCCTGGCCCGCATCCGCAAGGCCGAGGAGCGCATCGCCGTCACCGAGGGGGAGGCCCAGGCCAAGGCCCTGGACCGCTACACGCGCCTGGACCACGAGTTCACCATGGCCGGCGGCTATGCCGCTGCCTCCGAGGCCGCCCGCATCAGCGCCGCCCTGGGCCTGCCCGACCGCATCCTGGACCAGCCCATCGGCACCCTCTCCGGCGGTCAGCGCCGTCGGGTCGAGCTCTCCCGGGTCCTGTTCCAGCAGCCCGACACGCTCCTGCTCGACGAGCCCACCAACCACCTCGACCACGACTCGATCCTGTGGCTGCGCGACCACCTGCGCACCTACTCCGGGGGCTTCATCGTCATCAGCCACGACGTCGAGCTCCTGCGCGACACCGTCAACCAGGTCATGTACCTCGACGCCGGCCGCGGGGTCCTCGACGTCTACCACCTGGGCTGGGACGCCTACCTCAAGCAGCGCGCCGACGACGAGCACCGGCGCCGTCGGGAGCGCGCCAACGCCGAGAAGAAGGCCGCCGCCCTGCGCGCCCAGGGGGAGAAGATGCGGGCCAAGGCCACCAAGGCCGTGGCCGCCCAGCAGATGCTCAAGCGGGCCGAGCGCCTCATGGCCGACTTAGAGGACGAGACCGCCGTGGAGAAGGTCGCCCACCTGCGCTTCCCCGACCCCGCCCCCTGCGGCAAGACCCCGCTGCGCGCCGCCGGGCTGTCCAAGGCCTACGGTTCGCTGGAGGTCTTCGCCGGCGTGGACCTGGCCATCGACCGCGGCAGCCGGGTCGTGGTCCTGGGCCTCAACGGCGCCGGCAAGACCACGCTCCTGCGCCTGCTCGGCGGGGTGGAGGAGCCCGACTCCGGTGAGGTCATCGCCGGCCACGGCCTCAAGATCGGCTACTACGCCCAGGAGCACGAGACCATCGACACCGCGGCGAGCGTCGTGGAGAACCTGCGCCGCGCCGCCCCCGGCATGGACGACACCCAGGTGCGTAGCGTCCTGGGTTCCTTCCTCTTCTCGGGCGCGGACGCCGACAAGCCCGCCCGGGTCCTGTCCGGCGGGGAGAAGACCCGCCTGGCCCTGGCCATGCTCGTGGTCTCCAGCGCCAACGTCCTCCTGCTCGACGAGCCGACGAACAACCTCGACCCCGCCAGCCGCGAGGAGATCCTCGGGGCGCTGGGCACCTTCGCCGGTGCCGTCGTCCTGGTCACTCACGACGAGGGCGCCGTCGAGGCCCTCAACCCGGACCGGGTCCTCCTGCTGCCCGACGGCGACGAGGACCTGTGGGGGCCGGAGTACCTCGAGCTGGTGGCCCTGGCCTGAGGGTGAGACCGTCACCCTCCCTCACGGCCCTGGGCGATGCCGTCGGACACAGTGAGTCCCCTCACCCCGGCTCCGCGGTGGGGACCGCGTAGGGTTGTCACCAGGAACAAGGCGTCCGGATGGAGTGTTGGCTCCAGTGGATCCTGAGGGCTCCCGTCATGAGAGCCGCCGCAGGACCTTCAGCGGTGCCACCCGGAGCGCCGCAGACGAACGTAGGCATACCAGACCAGGAGATGACCATGGCAGAGACCGCCCTGACCGACACCACTGACACCCAGACCCCCGAGCACGAGGTCATCCTCACCGAGACCGCCGCCGCGAAGGTCGCCAGCCTCCTGGCCCAGGAGGGGCGCGACGACCTGCGCCTGCGCGTGGCCGTCCAGCCCGGCGGCTGCTCCGGTTTGGTCTACCAGCTCTACTTCGATGAGCGTCTCCTGGACGGCGACGCCGTGCGTGCCTTCCCCACCGGCAGTGACGAGATGTCTAGCGTTGAGGTGGTTGTCGACCGCATGAGCGTGCCCTACCTGTCGGGCGCCACCATCGACTTCGCCGACACCATCGAGAAGCAGGGCTTCACTATCGACAACCCCAACGCCGCCGGAAGCTGCGCCTGCGGCGAGTCCTTCCACTGATCCCTCCCGCGCAGGCCCTCCCTCACGCAAGGAGCTCATGTGCGCCGCACATCCCTGACCCTGACCGCCCTGGCTGCGGCCGCCTGCCTCGCGCTGGCCGGCTGCTCGGGGGCGTCCAAGAACACCTCTGCCACGTCGTCGGCCTCCAGGGCTGCGGCTTCCGAGACACCGGTGCCGGCGGCCACAGCGCCCGTGGACTGCTCCACTGTGACGATCGACTCCGACTCCGCGTCGCTGCCGACCATCGGTGGTGACGCAGGCAAGCAACCCACTGTGACCTGGAAGGAGGGTGCGCAGGCGCCTAAGAACCTCACTGTCAAGACGCTGACGAAGGGCAACGGGGCCGAGATCGACGCCGCTGGCGTGGTCAAGGCCAACTACACGGGCTGGCAGTGGGGCGGCACCGATCCCTTCGACACCTCCTTCAAGAGCGGTGCTCCGGTGACCTTCCCGCTGGGGAACGTGATCCAGGGGTGGAAGTGCGGCCTGGCCGGCCACCACGTGGGTGACCGGGTCGTCATGTCGATCCCCCCGGAGCTGGCCTACGGCAACAAGGCGGCCCAGGACGCTCAGGCCGCCCAGGCCGGCGGTGCCCAGCAGGGGCAGCAGAAGCCGGCCGGGACGCTCGTGTTCGTCGTCGAGATCGTCGACGGCGTCAGTGGCAAGATCTCCGGCGGTTCGGCCTCGGCCACGATGGAGGGCGAGGAGGCCGTTAGTCAGCGCGGCATCACAGTCAGTGGGGAGCTCGGCCAACCGGCGAAGCTCTCCATCGGGGCCGACGCCACCCAGCCGACCAAGTCCGAGGTCATCGTACTGGCCCGCGGCTCTGGTCCGGCCATCAAGGAGAGTTCCACGGCCGTGATGAACATTGCCGGAAACTACTGGGACGGCTCCCACCCCTCCAATACCTGGGAGCAGCACGCCGCCGAGCCGATCAACATGGCTCAGGCGCAGCAGTCCCTGCCGGGACTGATCGGCGTGCCGGAGGGCTCCCGGATCGTGGTGCTCATGCCTCCGATCCAGGCAACGGGGCAGCAGCAGGGGGTCCCGGCGTCGGCCTATGTCATGGACGTTGAGAAGGTCCTCTAGCAAGACTGCTCGGCACCTACCGGACATGGTTGTGGCCCGCACCCCGTGAAGGGGCGCGGGCCACAAGCCTGTGCGGCGCGTGTCCGGGCTGAGTGTCAGCGAACGATGAGGCCCTGGGTCTTGGCGACGGCGTCGGCCAGGCGCTCGGAGACGTCCTGCCAGTTGGCGATGTTCCAGACGGCCTTGACGTAGTCGGCCTTGACGTTGAGGTAGTCGAGGTAGAAGGCGTGCTCCCACATGTCCACAATGAACAGTGGGATGGTGCCCACAGGCACGTTGCCCTGCTGGTCGAAGAGCTGGAAGGTGACGAGCTTTCCGGAGAGGGAGTCGTAGGCGAGCACGGCCCAGCCCGAGCCCTGAATGCCCAGGGCCGTGGCGGTGAACTGCGTCTGGAACTTCTCGAAGGAGCCGAAGGAGTCCTTGATGGCCTCGGCGAGCTCGCCCTCGGGCTGGCCCCCGCCGTTGGGGGAGAGGTTCTTCCAGAAGATGGAGTGGTTGGTGTGGCCGCCCAGGTTGAAGGCGAGGTTCTTCTCCCACAGGTTGATGGCGGCCAGGTCGCCGGCCTCACGGGCGGCGGCCAGGGCCTCCAGGGCGGCGTTCGCACCGGCGACGTAGGCGGCGTGGTGCTTGTCGTGGTGGAGCTCCATGATCTTGCCGGAGATGTGGGGCTCCAGGGCGGCGTAGTCGTAGGGGAGCTCGGGAAGGGTGTACACGGCCATCAAGGACTGCCTTTCGGTGGGTGGAGGTGGCTTCAGTTCCGTCTCAACAGGGCTCGTTAGGACTGAAGTCCTGGACATGGTTCATGCTAGACGCGGCGCTGGAAGAGGGATAGTGAGCCTGCGTGTGATTACACTGACCGCGGAAACACTGCCGTCCGTACCCGTCCACGAAGGATCCGCTATGACCGACCAGGCTGCTTCCGCCCGCCTCGAGCTTCTCGTCTTCTCCGACGACACCACCGTGCGTCAGGAGGTCATCGACGGTGTCGGACGCCGACCGGCCAAGGGTCTGCCACTGGTGAGCTGGACCGAGGCGGCCACCGCCGAGGGCGTACGCATGGCCATCAAGGACCGCGAGAAGGAGGACCAGCCGCCCTTCGACGCACTGGTCCTGGACGCCGAGGCCAAGAAGCTCGGCGGCATGGGGCTGGCCCACGAGCTGTTCATCGAGCTCGACGAGCGCCCCGCCGTCGTCCTGCTGACCGCTCGCCCCCAGGACGACTGGCTGGCCGCCTGGGCCAAGGCGGAGGTCGTCGTGCCCCGCCCCCTGGACCCGCTGAGCCTCCAGGAAGGCGTCGCCAAGGCCCTCACTGCGCGCCGCGGCACCGTCACCCCCGCGGGCTGAGCCGGGCGTCGGCCGCGCGGAGGTGACCTGCTCACGTGCGGCGTCGTCACTCCTGCGAGGCCAGGACCTTGCGGTGGCGGGCAGCTGCGCCGATCGGCCACGTGAGCACCGCGGGGTCGCCGTCGACCTCCACGATGCGGGCGCCCTCGTCCAGGACCCAGTCGGCCAGCAGGCTCGTCTCCTCAATGCTCGCCACCTCACCGACGCGCCCGGGCCTGTCAACGACCCGGGCGCTGGTGCGCAGCAGCTCGACGGCGGGGCGCGGGTCGGCGCCCGGCGCGGTCGTCATGGAGCCGGCCAGCAC